>JAYNHP010000018.1:24410-37573 GCA_038108155.1 Flavobacteriales bacterium
AAAAGAAGGTGAAAAGTTAACTTTTACTCCAATATTTATTGAAGCAATTTCCAAAGCTCTAAGAGACTATCCATTAGTAAATTCTTCAATCGATGGGGATAATATTGTCGTTAAAAGCAATATTAACATAGGAATGGCAACCGCCTTACCTTCTGGAAACTTGATAGTTCCAGTAATTAAAAATGCAGATCAGCTTAATCTTGTTGGCTTAGCCAAAACTGTAAATGACTTGGCCAACAGAGCAAAATTAAGTCAATTAAAACCAGACGAAATTTCAGGTGGAACTTATACAGTTTCTAATGTTGGTACATTTGGAAACGTAATGGGAACACCAATTATTAATCAACCTCAAAGTGGGATTTTAGCACTTGGAGCAATTAAGAAAAAGCCTGCAGTTATCGAATCAGAATCTGGAGATTTAATTGGAATTAGACATATGATGTTTTTATCTCACTCCTACGACCATAGAAATATTGATGGAGCTTTAGGGGGGCAATTTGTTAGAAAGATTGCTGATTACTTAGAGAATTTTGATGTAAATAGAGCCTTATAAAATGCAAAGACTTCAGAAAATAATACTTTTTTATTTTATCTATTTACTCCCTTTTTCAATAGTTCACAGCCAAAATTCTAAAGACTTAAACCTTAAAATTCAAGGTGCCAATCAATTAATGATTGAAAAAAAATATTCCATTGCAAAAGACCTTTGGATGGAAATTGTTAAGCAACAGCCAAAGAATGCAAATACTAATTATAAAACTGGTTTATGCCTCTTAGAGTCTTCTAACTCAAAATTAGAATCTTTGAAATATTTAAAAATTGCTGCAAAAAAAATCAGTAAAAATTACTCTCCCTTTGACAATACAATTACTACAGCTCCAATTGAAGCAAATTTTTATTTAGGAAAGTCTTACCATATTAACGGATTTCAAGATTCAGCAATTATATACTTGAAAAAATTCAAAGAGTTGGCATCTAAGAAACATTATTTGAAAAGTGAAAATGAAAAACTATTAAAGTGGTGTGAAAATGAAAAAATAGTGACAGACAACAGTAACAATCACTTAATTTTAGATGAATTTAAAAACACAAATACTACCTACGATGATTTCAACCCCCAAGTTTCTAGAGATGGAAATACTATTGTTTTTTCATCCAATAGAACTAGGTCTGAAAAACAAAATGAAGAAATATTTGATATTAATACCGGCAACCATTTTGTAGACCTATATGTTATTTACAAAGATTTAAAAAATGAATCTTGGATGGAACCTAAATTATTAAAATTTTCAAAATCAAAATCAAATCAAATAACCATTGGAAAATCTAATGATATTGAAAAAGTTTTTTTTACAAACGGAGGAAAAGATAGTAAAGGAAAAAATACAATTTCTTACAGTAGAAAAAACCAGAACTTTTCTTATGCGAAAGAGTTCTTGGATTTATCTGGATTTAATATTTCAAGTTTAATGATTACAGATGATGGAGAAAATTTATTTTTCTCAAGCGATAAGTCTGGTGGTTATGGAGGAGAAGATTTGTGGGTTTGCAAAAGAGAAAATAATTCTTGGTCTAAGCCTACCAATATGGGAGCTTCTATAAATTCTCAATTTGATGAAATATGTCCATTTTTACACCCAGATGGAATGACATTTTTTTATAGTTCAAACGGAGAGAAAAGTATAGGAGGATATGATGTTTTCTATAATCAAAAAGGAACTGATAAAAATTGGAGTAATTCTGTAAATTTAGGAACTCCAATAAACACAGTCAATGATGAAATTTATTTTTCAACTTCTCTAGATGGAAAAAAAGGATATTATTCTTCTTCCAATAGCCAGCAAAATTTAGACATATATTCTGTTGATATAGCCAACCCCTACTCCAACCCTGTTGTACTTCTTAATGGATATATTGACAAAGGGAATAGTGAAGCTCTTGTCTATAATTTTAAAATCAAATTAACCAATACAGATTTAGATAATAACTCTAAATTTTATGAACCCAACAAATTCAATGGTACCTATTCATTTAATGTGGAGCAGTGTTACCATTACGATGTACAATATTACAAATCATTTACCTTGAGTAGTGGGAAAGTAAAAGAGGTATTAATTCAGGAACAAACAATAAAAGTTCCTTGTGAGATAGACGAAGGATTAACCATTAGTCTCCCTATTATAAATACAAAAGGAGAACTTTTAGAGAACAATAATTACGAAATACCAAGAGACAGTATTCTTAAAATTTTAGACAAAAAGATTAAAAAATACAGCTTTAAAGATATTATTAATACAGATAATAAACTTATTGGACTTTTATTAATAGATGAAGATGGAAATATAATTGACAGAGCAATATTAACTCCTGACGGATTTAAATTTGAAATATTAAGTTCGAGCTCTAATTACAATTTTAAATTGGAAAACTTCCCAGACAGCTTAGAACTTTCAGATATTCCTATTATTCTTATTGAAGAGGGAAGAGAAACCTTAATTCACGGGGATTTTGGAGAAAACAATACTTTTAAGTATGTAAATAATTTTAACACTTTTAAATTCAAAGAATTAGTTGGTTTAAATAATCCCTTATTTAAAGCATATCTAATTGATGAAAATGGAACAATAATTCAGGAGGGATTACTCACAGAAAATGGATTCAAATTTGAGTTAATATCTTCTTCGACACAGTATAAATTTAAACTAGAAAACATTCCAAAAGACCTAGATCTTTCAGAAATACCTATAGAAATAGTTAACCATAATGAAACACTTTCTATTATGGGTGATTTTTCTAACAAAAATGAATTTCTTTTGCCAAAAATCCATTTCAAGAAAACTTTTCAAACAAATGAATACGACATAGAAAGCCAGCCTGACTTTCTTAAGTTCATGGAACTATCTTTACAGAAAGTAAAAGAAAATGGAAAAGTAAAATTAGAGATAGTTGGTTCAGCCTCTAGAATTCCATCTACAAAATTTAAGAACAATACTGAACTTGCAAAATTAAGAATTGAAAAAGGGAAGAAAATAATTTACGATTATCTAGATTCCAAAAATATTTCTAGAGACAGTTTCCAAATTATTAAAGAAAAAGCAATTGTTTCAGGTCCTAAATACAATTACAAGGCTAAAGACAAGAGCATTTATTACCAGTACCAGTATTTTAGTATTTGGGCAGAATAATCTATTAAATTTTATTTCAAAACTTTTACCCTTACAATGGAAATTAACTTAGACAAACCACTTATTGTATTAGATATTGAAGCTACTGGTGATCAAATAAATAAAGATAGAATTGTAGAAATTGGAATGATAAAAACCAATCCCGATGGAAGCGAAGAGATTTACGAACAAAGAATTAATCCGGAGATTCCTATTCCATTAAATATTTCTGAAATTCATAGCATATATGATTTAGACGTTAAAGACAGTCCAACATTTAAGGAATTGGCTAATGAAATTAAAACTTTTATTGGAGACTCCGATCTATGTGGATTTAATTCTAACAAGTTTGATATCCCAATTTTAGAAGAGGAATTTTTAAGAGCAGGATTGAAAAGTAACTTTGAATCTAAAAAATTGGTAGATGTACAAAATATATTTCATAAAATGGAAAAACGAACTCTTGGTGCAGCACACCTATTTTATTGTGGCAAAGAGATGGAAAATGCCCATTCCGCAATTCATGATGCTAGAGCTACTCTAGAAGTTCTTAAATCTCAAACTAAAAAATATTCAGAACTAGAAAACAACATCGATTTTTTAAGTGATTTTTCAAAAGCTAATAAAGCGTCTGTGGATTATGCAGGAAGAATAGTTCTTAATGATAAAAAGCAACCAATTATTAATTTTGGAAAGCACAAAGGAAAAGAGGTAGAATTTGTATTTAAAAAAGAGCCTGGTTACTATTCTTGGATATTAAAAGGTGATTTTTCACAAAATACCAAATCTTGTTTTACCAAACTTTGGGAAGAATTTAAATCCAAAAAATGAAAATTATTTGTATTGGTCGAAACTATCTTGAGCATGCAAAAGAAATGGGTAAATCTATTACAAAAGAACCCATTTTCTTTTTAAAACCTGACTCTTCTCTTATAGCAAAAAAACAACCTTTTTTTTTGCCAGATTTTAGTAATAATATTCATTACGAAGTAGAGTTGGTTTACAAAATAAAAAAAGTCGGTAAAAGTATTGACCCTGTTTTTTCAAAAGACTATTACGACAAGGTTGGTCTTGGTATTGATTTCACAGCAAGAGATTTACAAGCAAAATGTAAGTCGAATGGATATCCATGGGAAATAGCTAAATCTTTTGACCAATCTGCTTTAGTTAGTGAAGATTTTTTCGATGTTAGTTCTTTAAAAGATTTAAATTTTTCATTATTAAAAAACGGGGAAACTGTTCAAAAAAGCAATGCTAATGAGATGGTATTTAGTATTGATCAAATAATTAGCTACGTTTCTAAGTTTATTACTTTAAAAATTGGAGATTTGATTTTCACTGGCACACCTTCTGGTGTTGGTTCGGTAAGAATTGGGGATAAATTAGAAGGGTTTATAAATGAAGAAAAAGTATTTTCTCTAGATATAAAGTAATTCAATAATCGATAAGTTCTTGAATATATTCGCTTCCTTGTAAAATATCATTTTGATCTCCGTTATTTATTTGAGCTACAATTTCTTCTTTATAGACTAATCCAAGGCCTAGTGAATAGATTTCTTCAGTGTTTTCGTATTGTAATAAGTTAGATTTATAATTTTGGTTAATAGTTACACAGCTATCAAAAGTGAAATTATTTAAAGTGAAATTAGTATGGATACTTTGGACTACATATTCTTGGTATCCCAAATTATTAAATACATTTCCATTCCAAAAAGAATTTTCATCAATTGGGAATATTAATTTTGTATAGCTAATATTTTCTTCGGTTTGTTGTACAGAAGTTGTTGATTTTTTGACAACCCAAACATCTTTAATAATATAATTATCTGTAGTATCTGTCCTAGAATAACGTTCTATTCTATAGGCAGTGTCTCCTTGTAAATCAATAAAAGATTCTGCTATAATTTCTTTTAGATAATAGGAAGATGTATCTTTTCCAAAAGAACTATGAATAATATTAGTAACTAAAAAATGTTTTTCTCTTTGTAGTTCTATTGGAAAGTATTCTTTGTAATACTTAACTTCGTTGTACACTACTGGATCGCATGAAAAATGAATAATAAGTAATAAAAAAAAGATACTATTCTTCATTTTTCTTCTCTACTAATTTGCCTTTATCATAGATCACTTTTTTCATATTTGATTTTTCATCATCATAAAAAAACCAATCACCTTGCTTTAAATCATTTTTAAAACTCCCTTTCGTATCTATAGTTCCATCGGCAAAATAGTAGGTAAATAAACCATCTCTTTTCCCCATCAAATAATTACCTTCTGACTTTACTCTTCCCAATTTATAATATTGTTTCCATAATCCATTTTTTAATCCGTTTACACAATTGTATTCTTCCATAATTTTAACAGAATTAGTTTCTTCATCTTCTGGGTAATATAAATACTGTGTTCCTTCCATAGCGCCTTTGTCAAAATTAAAAACGTTTAGCAAAATTCCTGTTCTAGAATAGGTAAACCATTTACCTTGTTTCATTTGGTTAATGAATTTGCCTTTTGCCATAACATACCCGTTGTCAAAATACATTTCTGTTGAGGAAAGAGAATCATTAATGAAATTTACTTTTGCTGAAATATGACCTTCTTTTGCATAATAGGTGAAAAGTCCAACTGGTTTGTCATCAACAAAATTACCTTTATATCTAATGGTATTAGTTTCTTCATGGAATCCAACCCATTCCCCTATTTTTTGATTTTTTTTATTGAGTTGATTTTTTTGAGTATCCTGTGCATGGATTGTAAATGAGGTTATTATTAAGAGAATAAAACAAAATGAACTCTTCATATTTCTAAGTTAATTAAAATAAGTCATTTTAATATGTGGAATTCCATCTTCTAGATAAGTTTCTCCCTTGGAAACAAAACCTAAGGAAGCGTAAAAATTAATTAAATATTCTTGTGCAGAGAGTTCAATAGTTAAACCATGAAATTTAGTTTTTACTTCTTGTAGGATAAATTCCATTATTTTTCTAGCATAACCATTTTTTCTATATTTTCTTTTAACCGCAATCCTTCCAATATAAACAGTATCTAATTCTCTGTAAACTCTTCCTAAGGCTATTACTTTTCCATCTAAAGAACCAAAAAAATGGTTTGAAATTAAATCTAAATCGTCTAATTCTTGATATGGACAGTTCTGTTCTACAACAAATACACTAATCCTTAATTTAAGCAATTCAAAAAATTGATTTGTTGTTAAATCTGTAAAACTTATACTGTGTAATTCCAAAATATGAATTTGAACTACAAATTTATAACTTTACCTAGATGATAAAAAAGTTTAACCAAAACTATATTTACCAGCCCAAGAAAAATTTGCAAATCTCGGAGATTATTGAAGGAATTTCAAATGCAAATCCAGCCATTCTTTCTCAAGCTATAACCTTGTTAGAAAGTCAAAGAAAAGAAGATAAGGCTCTGGTCTATTCTGCACTTTCAAAGTTACCACCCTCCGATCATAAATCATTTAGAATTGGGATAACAGGGAGTCCTGGAGTTGGAAAGAGTACATTTATTGAAACTTTTGGTAAGCATTTATCCTCAATGGGTATTAGTGTTGCTGTCTTGACAATTGATCCAAGTTCTAAAATTAGCGGAGGAAGTATACTTGGTGACAAAACAAGAATGGAAGAACTTAGTAAAGAACCAAACGTTTTTATTAGACCAAGTCCCTCAAGAGGCGAACTTGGAGGCGTTGGAGAACAATCCTACGAATCTATTCTACTATGTGAAAAAGCGGGATTTGATGTTATATTAATAGAAACTGTAGGAGTTGGTCAATCTGAAACACATGTAAAACATATAGTAGACTTTTTTTTACTACTAATTTTAGCAGGTGCTGGAGACGAATTGCAAGGAATTAAAAGAGGAATAATGGAGCTTGCAGATGGAATTGCTATCACAAAAAGTGACGGGGACAACGAGAAAAATGCAAAAATTGCAAAAAATAGTTATCAAAATGCAATTCATTTACTACCTGCAAAAAATAACCATTGGATACCAGAGGTTAAAACATGTTCTAGTATTGAAAATAAAGGAATTGAAGAAATTTGGAAATTACTTGAAAAATTCCAAGAACATTGCACCAAAAATAATTGGATAAATATCAATAGATCTAAACAAGATATTTTTTGGTTTCATCAAAAATTAAATCAATTCTTGATTGAGGACTTTTTATCCAATGAAAATATGAAAGAAAAGGTAAAAAAAATGGAAGAGTCTGTTAAAAAAAGAAAACTAGATCCGTTTACAGCAGCTTCAAAAATATTTAATAATGAGTCTTAGAGAAAAACTATTAAAATACCAAGCAAAGGATTTAATTGAGGTTGCAGAACCTCACAGTGATTATACCCACGAAGCCAAAACTATTGCCATTGACATTATAAAAGAAAATAATACTCTTGACTTTAAAAATATAGCTCAATTATTTTGGGAGGAGAAAATTAAAAAAGATATTAAATCAGTTTTAAATTCTAAAGAAATTCCAAAAAGTCATTTTATTAATGAATCAGAAATGAGACTTATTATTAAAGCTTGTTTTGAAAGCTGGAAAGAAGAACAAGAACTCTTTGGGATAGACACTACCAAATATTGGGTAGTGTAGTGAATATGAAGAAGAGATTTTATATACCCTTAATTACCATAATAATTGGGATTATTATTCTTTTTGTGGTTTTTGCCTCCAGAACAAATAAACCATCCTATTTAAATATTAAGTCTATCCCAGAAAATATTCCAAATTATTTATTGATTCATAACGATTTAATTGTTGAGGGATTTTCAAGTTATTTTTTAAAACATCCCTTAGAACTAACTAAATTTTATAAATTTTTTAAAAAATTTAAACTTATTAATAGCTCAATTGATTACGGGATAATATTAAATGAACCAACAGCAATTTATTATGACAACAATACTCAGTCGTTGAATGGAATTGTTAAAGTGAAGGACTCAGATTATTCAATTGATAAAATAAATGGGTATTTAATTGAAGAAGATTTTAAAGAAATTGTTTCTAATAAAACTTATTCCACTTTTGTTTTCAATAATAAAAAATACAACCAACTATACGTAATTTTAAAATATGGAGAAGTCAATAAAGACAGTCTTTATTTTCAGCTAAAAAATATTATTTTAAAATCAGATACTACAAATGCCAACAGAGAGATTATAGAATATTACCAAGAAAATAAAAAAAGTATTCTTTACCAATTTCAAAATCTAGATATTTTAAATAGTGTAGGTACAAGTAATTTAAAAGGGTCTATAGATTTAAAAAGTAATAGGATAGATTTTCTTGGCACAGGAAAAATAAATGAAAAATTCATTTTCAAAAATGATGTGCAGTTAAATTCTACTAATTATGGTTGGGCAGAGTTTTCAGGCAATTTTAATACCAATCAAATTCCAAAATCCATATTGAAACAAATTACAATAGATAGAAATTTAGATGGTCGAATAGTTTTAAGTATTCACCAAATTAAAAAAGTAGCCAAGCTATTATCTAAAATAGATGTAAATACATTTTATAACCACTTGGACTTAAATATATTGATTGGACATAAAAAACTAGATTCCTTAGCTTTTGATAAAGAAAACTACGAATATAATTACTCTTTGAATAATGATTTTAAAGGATTTTCTATGACAAATTATCCTAAAAATTATTCTCTAAAAGTTGAAAAAAATAACTTTTTCCAATTTTTTATAGACTTTGAAAAAATGATTGCTCAAAACCACGATGAGTGGGCCTGGAACGGATTCAAGACATTAATGAAAAAAATGAACTTCAAAAAGCTAGACTTTATTTGCTCGGAAAAAAAAAAGACAGAATTTGAAATAAAAGGAAGATTAACATCTTTAGACACTTCAAAAAATATTGTACTAAACCCCTTTATTTATTGAAATCCTTATATTTAAGAAAAGTTGTGTAAATGGAGATTAAAAACTATGTTTTAGGAGAATGGATTTCTGGTGAGGGAACAGAAATTAATCATATTCATGCAATAACTGGAGAAATTATTAGTAAAACTTCTAGTAAAGGTTTAGACTTTAATTCCATTTTAGAATATGGCAGAAAAAAAGGAAGTTCTGCATTAAGAAAAATGACTTTCCAACAAAGAGGTGAAATGTTGAAATCTTTGGCACTACATCTTAACAAAAGAAAAGAAGTATTTTATACTCTTAGCAAAGCAACAGGCGCAACAAGAATAGATTCATGGATAGATATTGATGGTGGTATCGGCAATTTATTTGCCAATGCATCTTTAAGAAGGCAATTCCCAGACTTGCCATATTACATTGACGGACCAATGGCAAATCTTTCCAAAAACGGAACATTTATTGGACATCATATTATGGTTCCAAAAAGAGGAGTTGCTGTTCATATTAATGCGTTCAATTTTCCAATTTGGGGAATGTTAGAAAAAATTGCTGTTAATCTTATGGCAGGAGTTGCTGCGGTGGTAAAACCCTCTGAGTATACTTCTTATTTGACAGAGTTAATGGTAAAAGAGATTATAAATTCTAAAATATTACCAGAGGGAAGTCTCCAGCTGATTCCCGGAAGTGGAAAAGGAATTTTAGACCATGTTGGACACAACGACATAGTCACATTTACTGGCTCTGCTAGTACTGGAAAAATTTTAAAATCTCATCCCAACATAATAGAAAACTCAGTGCCTTTCAATATGGAAGCTGACTCTCTGAACGCATGTGTTTTAGGAGAAGATGTAGATGAAAATTCCGATGAGTTTAATATTTTCATTAAAGAAATATATAGAGAGATGACTGCTAAAACAGGTCAAAAATGTACTGCAGTTAGAAGAATTTTAGTGCCAGAAAATAAAATTGACCAAGTTCAAAAAGCTTTAATTACAAAACTTGAAAAAACTGTTATTGGAAACCCTGAAAACAAAGATGTTAGAATGGGAGCTTTGGCTTCTAAAATTCAAGTGGAAAGAGTGAAAGAGAATGTAAAATTACTTATGGAAAGTCAAGAAAAAGTTTTTGATAACTCCAAAAATTTAAATCTTGTAGACGCTTCTATTGAAAAAGGTGCTTTTTTCTCTCCAATTCTATTTAGGAATAACGAGCCATTTTTTAAGGACGCTGTTCATAATATTGAAGCATTTGGTCCAGTATCCACTTTAATTCCTTATAAAAATATGGAGGAAGCTGTAGAATTGGTAGAAATGGGAAAAGGGTCTTTGGTAACTTCTTTTATTTCCAATGATGATCAAAAATCAAAAGAATTTGTAGTAGAAACTGCACATACCAATGGAAGAATATTGGTTTTAAATTCAAGATGTTCTAGTGAAAGCACTGGTCATGGATCTCCAATGCCACAGCTAGTTCACGGAGGTCCGGGAAGAGCAGGAGGCGGAGAAGAAATGGGTGGAGTTAGAGGAATAAAACATTATTTACAAAGAACTGCAGTTCAAGGACATCCTGAAACAATAACCAAAATCACAGAACAATTTCAAATTGGAGCAGACCAACCTGAATCAAATCCACATGTATTTAGAAAGCATTTTGAAGAACTGAATGTTGGGGATACAGTATTTACTCACAAACATACCGTTACTACAGCAGACATAGTTAATTTTGCCAATGTGAGTGGAGACAACTTTTATGCTCATATGGACGAGACCTCTTTGGATGGGACCATTTTTGAAGAAAGAGTAGCTCACGGTTATTTTTTACTATCCAAAGCAGCAGGACTTTTTGTATATCCTGCTAAAGGACCTGTTCTATTAAATTATGGAATTGATGAATGTAGATTTACTAAACCAGTTTATGTTGGTGCTACTATTGGGGTAAGATTTACTGTTAAAGAAAAAATTGACCAGAAGAAAAAAGACGAAGAAGATATAGCAAAAGGGATAGTTAAATTTCTTGTTGATATTTACGATGAAACTGACGAGACAGTTGGGATAGCAACTATTTTAACAATGGTGAAAAAAATAAATCAAGCTTAATGAAGAGATTAAAAGTTTTCAATTTAGTTGTTATGATTGTTTTCAGTGGATTATTAATACATGGGCAACAAGTTGTAACTAGAGCTTCAACTAAAATAGAGCTCATAAAGCGACGAATTAAGAAATCTAAAAACGATACTATTAAAATAAAATTATTGCAGCAATGGAGTGATTTAGTATTTATTACAGACCCCAAAAAAGATTTAGAATTACAAGAAGAGGTAATTAATATATGCACAGAGCATTTAAAAAAAGAAAAAATTCCCTATCTACAACAGTGGTTCAAGGAGCAAGAGTCTATGGCTTTAGACAAAACTGCAACTTCCTATTATTACGATGGCAACGATAAAAAGGCATTAAAATTTTATACAGCAAGTTGTAAAATTTTAGAAGACTTAGACGACGAAAACTTGCTATCCATAGACAATAAATATTTGCTTTCTAGTACTTGTAATAAAATTGCAAGAATGTTCGAGGGGAATGGAGAATTTCGAGATGCATTGCGTTATTATCAAAAATCTATGAAACTTGATGCTGATGTACAGGCTCACAGAAATAAGGAACAGTCTCTTCAGCACCTGAGTGACAGCATATTATTAGTAAGTACTGAAATTATGCACCAAAAAGAAATAAATTATCAAAAAGAAGTAACCAAGCAATCGGAAAAGAATTTATTTTATATCACCTGTAGTCTTTTCGTATTTTTGATTCTTTTTGTATTAGTTCTAAGATCTTGGAGAAAAACAAAATCACAAAATAAAATCATTGAAAATCAAAAAACAGATATAGAAAATCAAAAAGCAAATCTTGAGGAATCACATAAAGAAATTACAGATAGTATTAACTATGCAAAAAATATCCAGGATGCCTTAATGACTTCTAAAGCGTATATGGATGAAATAATGCCTGAAAATTTTGTTTTCTATTTACCAAAAGATGTAGTTTCTGGCGATTATTACTGGGCTTATAAAAATTCTAAAGACGATATATTTTTCTGTGTAGCCGATTGTACAGGTCATGGTGTTCCTGGGGCTTTCATGAGTATGATTGGAACATCTTTACTCAATGAAAATATTATAGAAAATAATATAGAAAATCCTGCAGAAATTTTGGGAAATATGCGAACTAAAATAATTGAATCTTTAAATGATAATTCTTCTAACACCAATAACAAAGATGGAATGGACATGTCTCTTTGTAAATTAAATTTCAAGAAAAAAACTCTAGAATTTGCAGGGGCGAATAATCCTCTAGTTCATATTTCAAATAATCAGTTAGAAAATATAAAAGGAAATAGTCAACCTGTAGGCTTGTCTGTAATTGATAATAAACCTTTTACCAATCATAAGATAAAGTTGAAAAAAGGAGATATGATTTATATTTATTCTGACGGATATCAAGACCAATTTGGTGGTCCAAAAGGAAAAAAATATATGGTCAAAAGGTATAGAACTTTCTTAAAAGAACTAAGCAAATTACCAATTGAAGAACAAGGGGTGAAAATTCAGGAAGAGTTTCATTCTTGGAAAGGCAACCACGATCAAGTAGACGATATTTGTGTGATGGGACTAAGGGTTTAAAATACTTTTACTTTTATTATTAATTAACCCTCTAATTACTAAGGGATTGATAAAAATTGGAATGATTTTATTAATCCTTTTTTTCTGCATTTATATCATATTGGATTATTTAAGTTATATAATTTGACTTTATGTTTAGTTTTCTAGGAATTATTTTAAAAATTATTTCTTCAACTTTTTATTTATTTTCTGGAATTATTTGGAAAAAGGTAGTTAGAAGAAACATCAATTATCGCGTAATTTTTTACCGTTCTATTTTTAGCATTGCCTCTACTCTATTAGCAATATTAGCTTTTAGCAAAATGGATATAACAGACTATTCTCTCCAAGATTTTAAAAATGGAACTATTTTCGATTGGCTTTTTACCATCTTACTATGTTTTTTTAGTTTTTTTGGGCTATACTATTATACCAATGCTTTAAAAATA
>JAYNHP010000019.1:0-4091 GCA_038108155.1 Flavobacteriales bacterium
GACTTAAGAGTATACGCTGCACAAATGGCCAAAATTCCATTATGGCTTTTTGAAGAAAGTTACCATATAGTCGGCGATTTGGCAGAAACTATTGCTCTTGTAGTACCAGAATCTAAAGAAAGTATTAAACCACCTACTTTAACACAATTGATTAAAGAAATAAAAGATTTAAAAAATTTAGATGAATTAAAGCAGCGTGAATATTTAATAAACAGATGGAGTCATTTAAACTACTATTCGAAATTTGTCTTTAATAAACTTATTACTGGTGGTTTTCGTATTGGAGTTAGTCAAAAGTTAATGACAAAATCTATAGCCAATGTTACTGGAATAGATCAAGATACAATTGCATATCAAATCATGGGCGATTGGAATCCTGAAGATACTACTTACAACCAATTAATTTTATCTCCAAGAAAGGAAGATCTTATTTATAAACCTTATCCTTTTTATTTAGCAAATTCTTTAGATCAAGATCTTGAAAAGTTAGGTTCATGTTTACACTGGGTTTATGAAAATAAGTGGGATGGAATAAGAGCTCAATTAATAAAGAGAAATGATGAAGTAATGATTTGGTCTAGGGGAGAAGAATTAATTAGCAAACAATTTCCAGAGCTTTTAGAAATGGGTAGTTTATTAAATAATGGCACTGTTATCGATGGTGAAATACTTCCATTTAAAAATGGTAAAATAGGATCTTTTAATGATTTACAGAAAAGGTTGGGACGTAAAAATGTTGGAAAAACTACTCTTGAAAATAGCCCAGTAATTTTAAAAGCCTACGATTTATTAGAGTTTAATGCTGAAGATATTAGAAACCAAAAATATGTAGACAGAAGAATATCTTTAGAAAATTTAATTATTTCTCTTAAAAATGAAAAGCTTCAATTATCTAAATATTATTTTTTTAAAAATTGGAAGGAAGTAGAAACAGCCCATTGTCAAGCTAGGATTAATAAAAGCGAGGGATTAATGATTAAAAATTTAAATGCAATTTATAAAGTTGGAAGAAAAAAAGGAGATTGGTGGAAATGGAAGGTTGACCCATTAACAATTGATGCAGTTTTGACTTATGCTATGAGAGGACATGGCAGAAGAGCTAATTTATTTACCGACTATACTTTTGCCCTTTGGAAAACAAATGACAAAGGGGATAGAGAGCTTGTGACCTTTGCCAAGGCTTATTCTGGTTTAACGGATAAAGAGTTTAAAGAAGTAGATGCTTTTATTAAGAAAAATACTTTGGAAAGGTATGGACCCGTAAGAAGTGTGCGAGCTAAATTAGTATTTGAAATAGCTTTTGAAGGAATTGCAAGCTCTTCTAGACATAAATCGGGTGTTGCTGTAAGATTTCCTAGAATCTTAAGGTGGAGAAAAGATAAAACTATAAAAGATGCCAATTCTATTAACGATCTTAAAAGTTTAATTCATGAGTGATTACTCAAATTTCAAAAACTGGATTACAAAATGGATGGATTCTAAAGATTGGAAACCACAAAAGTTTCAGTCTGAAGCATGGAAGGAAGTATTAAAGGGTAAATCAGGTTTAATTAATGCACCCACTGGATCTGGGAAAACACTTTCGCTACTTCCAGCAATAATTTGGCCAACCATAAATAACTCTAAAAAAACCAATCATTTAATTTGTTTATGGATAACCCCACTTAGGTCATTATCCCAACAAATTAAGATTTCAATTGAAGAGTTTTTAACTGATAATTATTTAAACCTTTCTGTAGGGGTTAGAAATGGGGATACTTCGGCTAAAGAAAGAAATAAGCAGCGCAATAAACTTCCTAATATTTTAGTGACAACTCCCGAGAGTTTACAATTAATAATTTCTTCAAAGAATTGGAAGAATAAATTTTCATTTCTTAATGCTGTAGTAGTAGACGAATGGCATGAATTAATAGGTTCTAAAAGAGGGGTTCAGGTAGAATTATGTTTAGCTGCAATTAGACATTTTAATACCAGCACTTCAATTTGGGGAATATCTGCAACAATTGGAAATATTGAGCAAGCAAAAGATGTTTTGATGGGAAATTTTAAAACTGATAATAATGGTGTTTTAATTAAATCTAATATCAAAAAAAAGATACAAGTTAAATCTATTGCCCCGAAAGAAATTAAGCATATGCCTTGGAGAGGACATTTAGGAATTAATCTTACTCCCCAATTAATACCAATCCTAAAAAAAAGTAAATCAACACTTATATTTACCAATACTAGATCTCAATGTGAATTATGGTACCAGAAACTTCTTGAAGAAATGCCTGAATTGGCAGGGGATATGGCCATGCATCATGGAAGTATTGATAGAAATATTAGACTTTGGGTAGAAAATGCTGTTAGAGATGAAAAATTAAAAGTAGTAGTTTGTACTTCGAGTTTAGACTTGGGAGTAGATTTTCATCCTGTAGAGTCCATTGTTCAAATAGGAGGGCCAAAAGGAGTCGCAAGATTTATTCAAAGAGCTGGAAGAAGTGGACATAGACCTAAAGAAGTTAGTAAAATATATTTTTTACCAACACATGCTATTGAACTAATTGAAGCAGCAGCATTAAACAAAGCGGTAAAAAAAGATTTTGTTGAGCAAAGAAATCCTTATTTGTTAAGT
Source organism: Flavobacteriales bacterium (assembly GCA_038108155.1). Lineage (GTDB taxonomy): Bacteria > Bacteroidota > Bacteroidia > Flavobacteriales_D > Parvicellaceae > MED-G20. Next base: position 2,618 of record JAYNHP010000019.1, read on the forward strand.
TTTGATGTTCTGATTCAGTTTTTAGTTTCTTTAGCTGTTTCAGATGGCTTCTTTCCACAGCAGACCTTTGAATTTATTAAAAAAACTTATGCTTTTTCTAGTATAACTAACGATGAATGGGAGTGGGTTTTAAGAAACATTACTGTTGGATCCAATAGTTTAAAAGCATATGATGAATATAAGAGAGTTGATATTTTGGAAAATGGTCTTTTTAAGGTCAATAGTAGGAAGACGGCAATGCGACACAGAGTTCAAATAGGAACTATAGTTAGTGATGCGCTTTTACAACTAAAATCTATTAATGGTAGACGACTTGGAAAAATCGAGGAGTGGTTTGTTTCCAAATTAAGTAAAGGCGAAGTTTTTTTATTTGGAGGACAATACTATAAAATTTTTCAAATGAAAGATATGGAAGTAATAGTAAAGAAATCTAAAGCTAAAAAAGGAAAGATTGTAAGTTGGATGGGAGGAAGAATGGGTTTTAGTTCTTACATGAGTGAATTACTTAGAGCTGAATTATATGACTTAAATAAATCTTTATTGTCCAAAACAGAAAACCCATTAAATTACCTAACAGAAAAACAACTAGAGTTTTCTGCAATTCCAAACTTTGATGAGTTTCTCATTGAATCTTTCAAAACAAAGGATGGGTTTCATACAATTTTTTATCCATTTGAAGGAAGATTTATCCATGAAGCTTTAAGTCATTTAATTGCTTACCGAATAAGCTTGTTAAATCCAATATCATTTTCTTTAGCCTATAATGATTATGGATTTGAACTATTAAGTGATGAGTTTTTAGATGTCCAAGATATTTTAGATAATAATTTATGGGACGACTCACATTTGTTTCAAGATCTTAACGATAGCATTAATACTTCTGAAATGGCAAGAAGAAAATTTAGAGATATAGCAGTTATTTCAGGTTTGATTTTTACAGGATTGCCCAATAAAAGAAAAGGGAATAGAGATTTACAGTCTGGAAGTCAATTACTATTTGATGTTTTTAGAGATTATGAGCCAGATAATTTACTTTACAAGCAATCGATTAATGAAACTTTTGAATACCAGTTGGAAGAAGGTAGATTACGAGATGCTTTGAAAAGAATTAAAACTCAAAAACTAATTTGGAAACAGATTCCTAATCCTTCTCCATTTTCATTTCCAATAATTACAGATCGTATGAGGGAAAATTTAAGTAGTGAAAAGTTTGAAGATCGAATTAAAAAAATGTTGGAAGAATACCAATGAAAAGTATAAAGAAAATAATCCATAATCAAACCCTTACTTTTGATTTTAGAAAAGTTGTTTTTTGGAAAGAAACTTCTTCTTTAATTCTAAGTGATGTTCATGTAGGTAAAATAACTCATTTTAGAAAAAACGGTATATCTATACCTTCTTTTCCTTATTCGAATAATTTAAATATTTTAAAGTCTGCTATTAAAGATTACAATCATAAACAAGTGGTGTTTTT
>JAYNHP010000019.1:4101-34828 GCA_038108155.1 Flavobacteriales bacterium
GATTTGTTTCATTCGGACTATAATTTAGAGTGGGAAGAGTGGCTTACATTTTTTAGAACTTCCAAAATCACCTTCAAGCTTATAATTGGAAACCACGACTCAGTAAATTTTAAGATTAAAAATTTAAATATTTTAAAATATTGGAATATCTCTCCCTTTTTTTTCTCGCATTTCCCAGTAAAAGATTCAAAAATATTTAATCTATGTGGTCATATTCATCCTTCATTTTTATTAAAAGGAAAAGGCAAACAAAAAATTAAACTCCCATGTTTTTACATTTCTAAAACAAATATAATTTTTCCATCTTTTGGAGAATTTACAGGAACTCATAATTTAAGGTTGGAAAATAATGGCGATGAATTTATTTTAATATCTAAAAATGAGTTATTCCATTTGGATTTATAAAGTTGATTTTCATGATTTATCACACTCAATCTATGTTTTATATGGGTGATATTTTCTTCAACATGCTCGCTGAAAACAATTCCAAATTTATGTGTAAGAATATAATTGCAAATAGAATTGAGTTATAACAAACATATTTTATGTATATTACATATTAAATAATTACACTATTTTGTTTTAATCTTGTTTTCTCACATTGTTAAAAATAATTAAAACTGTAACATTATTTCTTTTAATGAGTTAAATTAGATTGTATAAATCATGATTAAAGATTTTAATACATATAAATTTATTTCTAATCTTAAATACTTAAAGATTATTTTCTTATCCTTTTTATTTATTTTTTTGGCTAATTACATGTTTAATGTATGTACTTCTTTTCTAGAGATTAGTTCAAACACTTATGAAATTTCAAAAGAATTTGATTTTGAAAAAAGTGAGGAAAAAGAAAATGAGAGAGAAACAGAGCGTGAAAACGAAATGGAGGAATCAGATGAACTATTTATATTATCCTTTTCAAATTCAAATATTGATATACATTTTAAAAAGGTGCATAATCCATGCATTTTATTTGAAAATTCAAATTGCAAAGAAGTAGATATTCCGCCTCCCATCTGCTAATTCATTTCATGTTCTATAAATCCTTATAGAATCTTTTCGTTCGTTTAATTAGCAATAGTTGGTTTTTCCAACAAAAAATATTTACCATGTTTAATAATAAAAATTTTAGTTTATCTCATTTTAAAAATGATTTCCCTGCTGCTGTTGTAGTTTGGTTAGTAGCTCTTCCACTATGTATTGGAATTGCGCAAGGTTCTAATGTTAATGCATTCTCTGGTTTAATTGCTGGAATTATTGGTGGTTTAGTAGTCACTTTCTTTAGTGGTTCTAAATTTGGTGTAAGTGGACCTGCAGCAGGTCTCATTACTATAGTTGTTGCAGGTATTGCAACTCTTGATGGAGATAATGATGCTTCCATCTTCTTTCTTGCAGTTTTTCTTTCTGGAGTTATTCAATTTCTTTTGGGTTTGTTCAGGCTTGGGGTAATTGGATATTTTGTACCAACGTCGGTTATTAACGGTATGCTAGCATCCATTGGTTTAATCCTAATGCTTAAACAAATACCATCAATTATTGGTGGCTATAAAGGGTTGAATCCTGATGCATATTCAGCATACACAGATGCTGAAAAGTTAGACCTGCATTTATTAACTAAACTCTGGATTGATACTAAATCTGCAATAATGGACCCCACAACCGGAGCAATGGTAATTTTTGCAATTTGTCTTGGAATAATGTTGCTCTGGGAACTTAAGTTTTTTAAGTCCAAACCGTTATTTCAGTACATGCCAGGATCTTTAGTTGCAGTTGTTGTAGGTAGTGTGCTAGCTTATTTCTTTTCTGCAACTGGAGCCGATTCAGGTTCCTCACTAGCAATTATTGCCGAGCAAAAAGTTGGTTTGCCTCAAGCTGTGAAAGATTGGGATTTTAAAAACTTAATAAAATTCCCTGACTTTTCTCATTTAGTAAATATACAAGTTTGGGTTGTTGCTTTTACAATTGCAATTGTTGGAAGTATTGAAACTTTGTTGAGTGTTGAGGCAACAGATAAGCTCGATCCTGATAAAAATATTTCACCAACTAATAAAGAACTAAAGGCTCAAGGTATTGGAAATGCAATTTCAGGTTTAATTGGAGGACTGCCTATTACTATGGTAATTGTTAGAAGTTCTGCAAATATAAATGCAAAAGCAAAAACACAATGGTCTGCTATATATCATGGAATTCTACTATTAATTTCAGTCTTTACTTTTCCAACTCTGTTAGAAATGATTCCTACAGCTTCTTTAGCAGCAATATTATGTGTTTTAGGTTTTAAATTATTAAAGTTGAAAAAGGTTATTGAAATGTTTAAGACCGATATTCAAGGAGCAATTGTAATAATAGTTACAATTACAGCTGTAATAGCAACAGACTTATTAACTGGAGTTGGAATTGGTTTTGCTTTAGCAATGTTTTTCTTATTGAGAAAAAATTATGAATTGGCTTTTATTTCTCATATTGATGAAGAAAATAAAAAAACAGTTATATCTTTTGCTCAAATAGTTTCATTCCTTAATAAAGGAGCTCTTATGCAGACTTTACAGGACATTCCTAATGGAAGTAAAGTTAAAATGAGTGCTAAAAAGTGTCACACAATGAGTAATGAAATTCTAGAAGTTATCAAAGATTTTAGAGATATTTCAAGTAAAAGAAATAATATTGATCTAGAGCTTATAGGATTTGATAAGTTTCTACCAAGTGATGATATTAAATCAAGTTAAAGTCTCTTTTTAAATACTTTATGTAACATATCATTTGAAATCAGTTCATAAATTCTCTTGAAGAGTATTTTAAACTAAGCTCTAATCATATGATTAGAATACGATTGACTTTGGGATTATCCCTGTACTCACTTCGTTTTTTAAGTTACCGATGCTATCGATTATTAGTAAAGAACCATTTTGAACAAAATCTTTAGCATCTGTTACATATAAATCTTTGTTATATGGGTCAATAGATAAATTATAAAAAGTATTGCCATTGTTTTCCCATACAATTTCCTGCACTGTATCCTCTATGGAAGATATTTTGTATACATGTTTATTAATAAAAAATACCTCATTATTAAATAAATTCATTGAAGAAGGATAGCTTAGGTTACTTTCTAAATTGAAATTTTTAATAATTTGTAATGTTTGTGTTTCAATTATTGAGATACTAGGTTCTTCGTTGTTGGATATAGATCCTTGAGAAAGAATCCATAAGTTTCCTTTTATATCTTCTTTTATAGATACTGGATTTTGTCCTACACTAATGCTGTCTAAAATGGAATCATCATTGGAATTTATAACGTATACTTGATTATTTGCTACATTACAAACATATACTTTCCCATTTTGCATTAACATATCTTCACACCAACCACTTACAGGAATTTCGCTTGTTGTATTTTGGTAGGCGTTGTAGATATATATACTGTTTGAATAAAGATCAGTAATATAATATTTGGAATTATTTACTTTGATAATTTTTCGTGGTGATAATAAGTTATCTATTTGGTATAAATACTCAAAAGTTTCATCATTTATAACTACAATTTTCCCAGAATTATTTACAACTAAAAATAGTTGGTGGTCTATATGAGATATACTATGAAGAACATCTCCTAGAAGACTTTGATTAACATTTTGGTAAATGTTACTTGACGTTTCTCCACTATTTTTATTATAAGAGGAAAGAGAAGAGTTCCCAGACTGAAAATTCCCCTCGTTTCCAATAAGAACTAGACCATTTCCATTGACACTTACATTATTGGAATTATTATCAGGGTTTAGCTTTACGCATGAAGAGCAAATTATTAATATGCTCAATAAAAGAAAATTAATAGACTTTTTCATTTTATTGATTTAAGACAAATTTTTGAGTTATACTTTGGCTATGTGTGGATATATTAAGGAGATAAATTCCATTTTTATAAGATTGAATATCTATATTTTGTGTTGCTTCAAGATTGTGTTTGTAATTTTTTTGAAAAATTATTTTACCACTTAAATCAAATATTTCAGCTTTAAAGTCTGCTTTTTGTACACTTTTTAAATCAAAAATAATCATACCATTTATTACTCTAAAGTTTTCTAAAATATTTTCAGAACTTTCTAAAATAATGTTCAAAGGTCCTTGATTGATAACACCAACGGCATCTAAGTCAAATCCAGAAGATGGAAATGGAGTGGGGAATGGGTCATTAATTTTATTTAAATATTGATCGTAGTTACAGAAATTAGAATCAATGGAGCCTATTACATCAATAATTTTCACATGGGATATTGAGTTTACATCTAAATTAGGTTCGTTGATTAATTCTTCTAAATCAAAAGGAGTGCCAAAACTAGCTCTGTATTTACCAGCTAAATTATTAATATTTGTAGGATTTATTGCTCCAAAAGCATCAATTTGAATACTATCTTGGGTAAAAGAAGTTGTTGGAAATCTAAAAAAATCAGTTCCATTACTACTTACTTCTACAAACCCAAGTTCTAGAAAAGTATCGCTAAATGCATTTTCAAAAATTGCAAAATCCCATCCAGGTCCATTCTCAATAAATCTTTCAAAACTTAAAATAGCTTCTCCACCGTCTCCTAAACTAACTATTCCATTTCCTGGAGGTCCAATAGCCATGGAACTGTCTCCGGAACTTGCTAAAACAGATAATGGATTAGAGATGTCTTCTTGTCCAAGAACTACAGAACATGAAGTCGCCCAATCTACAAAAACACTGCTATCCTTATGGATAGCAGTAGTTCCTTGAACTCCAGCTGCAGGGGCAAATTGAGCCAATACTGGAATTGTAAAAAATAACAGTAAATAAAATATTAATGAGCGCTTATATCTTAAGTATTCTTTCATTAATTACTCCATCTTTAGTTTCTATTTTCATGATATATTGTCCCTTAACAAAGTAAGAAATATCTATTTGCTTTGGATTTTTTAAATTATGAATTATTTCTTTTCCAAAAATGTTAAATATAGATATTGAATATTCATCATTATTTTCAAGACTTTTTAAATTTATGAAACTAGAAGAAGGATTTGGATGTACTAAGAATTTATTTTTGGATTTCTCGACTTTAGATAATGGAAAATTTCCTACGTTATCAATACAGAAATAGGCTGGTGTATTCATTCCAAAAGCACCTACATCACTTGAAGATAAATCAAATCTTACACTATCATACGGTCCAGGTAATAATTCAACATATTGCCAAGTTGTAACAATATAATCTAATGAGCTATCAGCATGGGTGAAATCAGCAAGATAAAATTCTGTACTATCGGAAACAGAACCATTATAATACCCATAAATATGCAACTTAAAATAGTCCTGGTCAGCATTGGTAAATTTCTTTGCAAATGCATCTCCGTCTCTCATACTATTAGCAGCGTAAGTACTATTGGTAATGTTTATACCAAGTCCGTTAGGATTATTAAATACAATTGTAGAATTTGGCTTTCCAATAGCATAGTTACTTCCTGTCAATCCTATTGAAGAACCACCTCCAGCTTTAGCGCTATATTGATTGGTAAATCCAGAAGTAGAACTATCTGTCATATTGGAATATACCCAGCCAGATGACCAATAACCTGAAGCTGATCCCCAAGTAGTATCATATGTATTACTAAAATTATAATCACCCGAACTAAAAATAGTAGTAAACATGGAATTATTGTGTAATCCAGAAAGATCTGATCCATCCCAATAAGATTCCGAGGAAAGAGTAAGGTTTTCAAAGTCTGCAACATTCATTTGAGCGTTTAAACTTCCAAATGTTATTGAAAGAATAATAAGTAGGTAATTTATTTTTTTCATTTTTTATTTGTTTAATTTAAAATTGATTCCTATTTCATGATTTATCAAGGGCATAGGTCTATTCATAATCACTTGATAATTGGTGTTGTATAAGTTGTTGATCTTGTAAAATATTTTTGCAGAACTATTATTCAATTTAACTCTGAAACTTAAAAACAACCTTCCTAGATTAAAAGAGGGCAGATAGTTTTCATTATCTGTTGAAGTAAATACATATCCAGTATAGTTATGTAAATAAGTGAAAGAGAATTCTTTATAACTTATTTGACTTTTAAATACTAGTTTGTAGTGAGGGATGTATATAAGTTGTTTGTCTAGAGAATTATTATTAGAGTTGTAAACTTCAATATTGGTACTTAGATTGTAAGCAGTTTTAACAGAGAAATCATAGGATATATTTTTGTTAATAAAATGAACTTTAGAACTTGTTTCAAGTCCACGATTCCATACTTTTTTAACATTCATTGGAGACCAAAAACTTCCAGTTGGTTGCCAAAGTATCCAATTATCAATCCATCTTGAATAAAGAGAGGGTTCAAATGAAAAAATTACTTTGTGAATTTTCTTATTCCAAATTACTCCAATATCGCTAGTATATCCCTCCTCAGGAACAAGATTTAAATTTCCTCCTGGATTCCAAAAAAGGTCGTTGATAGTTGGAAATCTATATACTTTACCAGCATTAAAATATAAATTGAAATGATTGTGAAATTCTCTTTTTAAAGAGTAAGAAAAGGTTAATGGTGAATTATATTTCTTGTCGAATAGCAAACTAGTTGTAAGTAGATGTTTTAATTGATATTTTGGATTATTTACCTTAAAAGTTCCGGTTAAAGAAGTTCTATTTATTTCTGCAATATCTACATAGTTGTTTCCATTTGAACTAGCTAGTGAATTGGTCAAATTAAATTTTAAAATATTGAAATTGTTAATTGATTTGGAAAAGTCAATCTGATTTATAATGGTTTTACATGGATTATTTCCAAAAACAGATCTAATAGAGTCTGTATAGATATTTTTCTCATCATAGTATGCAGATTTTAACTGTACATATGCGTTTAAAAATCTATGTTTTATAGAACTAAAAATCCTGTGATTGATATCGTTTTGAAATGCATTACTTGGTGATTCTAAAAGACCACTTGGAATTTCTCTATTTATCTCTTGCCCAAAATAAATTACTTTAAAATCAGTTTTTTTCAACGAAATTCTTGTAGTACTCATTAAAGCAATATGTTCAAGAGATGCATTTTCTTGGTTTTTCTTTTCCATATTTAGATCTAAGTATGAATAATTATTAAGCGCACTTTTTCTAAACAATTTTATAGAAGTCTCTAGTTTGCTTTTTGAGTAGTTGATTTTCAGAAAATTAGAATTTTGTTGAAATGAACCTTGCACTGTTCCAGCCTCAATAAATGATTTTCCTTCTTGATTGTCACCAAGTACCACAGCTCCTGCTAATGCACCATTAGCCAAGTTTGAATTTGAAATACCATACAATACACTTACAGATTCGAAAAAAACAGATGGAATTGTTGAAAAATCTACTATTCCATTTAATGGATTATTTATTACAAAATCATTGTAAATTAATGAAGTTTGTTGGGCATTTCCTCCTCTTGTGGATATGCTTGATAAAGTTCCGGGACCATAATGTTTTAAATAATTTATAGTTTCGCCTTCCAAAATCTGATCTATCGTTTCATTAGATCTTTCCTTGGATAACAGAAGATATTTATTTGTTTTTAGAAAGTCCTCGTTTACAAGGAAATTTGAAGTTCTTTTTTCAAAGGTTTGGAGATGTTTTGATGTGTCAATTTTTTGAGGAAAATAAATTCCAATTGAGTATATGGTTATAAAAAAGAATATAAAATATTTCACATCTGTTATTTATCATTTAACAGCAAAACGTGAAATTAAAGATGCAGGAGGTGATTTGTAAACAATTACACCAACTACTATCTATAACTAGAAAAGCTTCAATCCACGAAAGCTATCTAAAACTTGAAGAGGCAGGTCTCCTGACTTATTGAAAATTTTGTTAGCCTTCCCATATAAAAACAGTGGCATATTAACAAAATATAATCAACTTACAGTTGCGGGACAGTCAATGAATCTAACATTGTTCCCTTTTAATCTTACCCAAAGGTAAAAACCAATTCAAGTGATAGTAAAATGAAATACAAATTTAGTATTTATTAGATGACAAGTTCTTTTTTTTGTAAATTATAATTAATAATTAACTTTTAATAAGTCAATGTTTAGTTATAATTTTCAATTTTAATGAAAATAGATTCAACAGTTATCCAACCACAAAATATTATAGCTATTTTTGAACAAATCAATTTGAAAATTTGTCTAGAACATTTAAAATATTATTTGTAATAATTCTGCTAGGTGTTAATTTTACCTCCACCTATTCACAAAATTCTTGGTCTACTTTAATTGATTCCGTTTCTACTTTATCTTCCCCAAGAGCTGTTGATTTGAATTTAGATGGAACTAAAGATATTGTTCTTGGTGCGGGAACAGATTCTACATACAGTACTTATGGAGTTGTTGCATTGAATGGTATTTCTGGTCAGTTATTATGGAATCTTCCAACACCTGATGAGATTTTCACAAGTGCAGTTTTTAACGATATTAATAACGATACTATTCCTGATGTTTTTATAGGGGGAAGAAATGCTCAGCTATATGCAATAGATGGTTCGAACGGTAATATTATTTGGGAATTCTTTCCTCAAAATTCTGGATTAAATCCTGCAGATTCTGGGTTATACAACTTTTATTCATCTCAAATTTGCAATGATTTTGATGGTGATAATGTTCAAGATATTTTAGTTACAAATGGAGGTGATCACAAAGCTGCTCCTTTTGATCCAAGGCCACCGGGACATTTAATGCTAATAAGTGGAGCAACTGGTCATTTAATTGCAAAAGCCGTAAGTCCTGACAGTGCTGAAATATATAGTTCACCAGTAATTCTTTCTCAAAGTGGTGTCATAAATTCAGAAAGTATTGTATTTGGAACTGGTGGAGAACAGCATGGTGGTGGTATGTATGTTACCAATTTTACAGATTTATTAAACGGAGATATTTCTTCTTCCATTATTTTAACTACACATCCAACTAAAGGATTTATCGCTCCAGCTTCATTAGCAGATGTTTCTGACGATGGCAATATTGATATTATAGTTCAGTCTTTTTCTGGAGAATTATCTGCTTTTGACGGAATAAACTTTCAAACTCTTTGGTCTAAAAACTTTCCTGGTTGTGAATCTAGCGCAGCTCCAACAATTGGTAATTTTACCGGTGGAGACCTAGTACCTGATGTTTTTACTGTTGTATATCGTGGTACAACTCCTACCTACTTTGACTATTATCAAGTAATGTTAGACGGTTTAACTGGTGAAATTTCTTGGATAGACAGTGTAGGTAGTATGCATTTCTCATCTTCTTCAGCTTTTGATGCTAACGGGGACGGTAGAGACGAAGTCTTATTTAGTGTAAACTACATAAGTAGTTACTTTTCTCATCAGTTAAAGATGGTTGATTTTCAGAATGATAGTATAATAGATATTACTTCACTTAATGCTGGTGTTAATCTTGGATGCTCACCTCTAATAGCAGATTTAGATGAGGATGGACTTGTTGAATTTGTTTATACTTATAAGTACGATAGTCTTAATCCAAGCGCCTGGAATGGTTTTTATATTAATAGGACGAATACCAATTTTAGTTATCCAGAAAGAGGATTAGCTTGGGGAGCATATATGGGAACATCTTTTAATGGGAATTATACAAGACAACTCTCGTCATGTGCAAATTCTAATATGATTTCTAGTTGGAATATTACCCAACCATCTTGTAACAACTTTAATGATGGTTCAGTTTATCCTTCTGTGATTAATACTAATCCAAATACTTATTTATGGTCAGATGGTTCAGTAGGAGATACTTTGCAACATGCTAGTGCTGGATTACATACACTATTTATTACCGATACTAACAATTGTGTAGAATATCATCAATTCCAGCTTAATGATCCCTACTACATTTCATTTGGAAATATAAATCATAATAATTGTATTGGCGATTCAATTGGTACAGCAACCGTTTCTAGTTCTGGATGTGTCTGCCAATTTAGTACATGTACCTATAATTGGGATAACGGTTCATTAATTAAGCATGCTACAAATTTGTCTGCTGGTATGCACCATGTATTAATTACCCATCCAGATGGCTGTATAGTTGAAGATTCTATTTTTATTAATGATGGACTCCCTGTTTTAGACAGTTTCTTAGTTACAAATAACAGTTGCTTTTACACTAACGACGGCCAAATTGAGCTTTTTCCAAATAATCCATTGACAACAAATTACAGTTGGTCCAATAATGCATCCCAAAATATTAATTCACAACTTAGTTCAGGTTCTTATTGGGTTATTGTAAATAATTCTTTTTGTTCAGATTCCCTTTATTTTAATATTTTATCTCCAGATTCTATTTTCGCTAATTATTCATATCAAGACGTATTGTGTTATGGCGATTCTAATGGAACTGTAGAGTTAAGTCCAACATCTGGTTTTTCACCATTTAGTTATGTAATGAACGGAATTATTTACAGCGATTCTTTGTTTGAAAACCTTTCAACTGGTAATTACCAGTTTTATTTAAAAGATTCTACAAATTGTAGCTCAGATACTATTAATATTACAATTAATCAGCCAGATTCTTTAGAAGTGACTTTTACTGTTGTCCCAGAATCTGATTCAGGATTTTTTGATGGATCGGTAGTTGCTAGTGGTCTTGGTGGAACCTCACCCTACTTTTATTCATGGTCACATAATCCCAACATAAATGATTCAATAATTTTGTACTTATCCAACGATTATTACACATTAAATTTAAGTGATAATAATGGATGTCAATTATTAGATTCTGTTTATGTTGGAATAGTTTCAGATAATAACTTAAAATTTAATGATTTTTTAAAAATTTACCCTATTCCATCTAGTGGAAATATTTTTTTAAATAATTATTCTAATGAGCTTTTTAGCATTAAGATATTTGAGCTTTCTGGAAAGCTAGTCAAGAGTTCCTTTTCAATTTCCCCTTTTGAAAAGTATTCTATTTCTCTTCCCAAAGGTCATTTTGTAGCAGAGATTAAAAATAGAAATTCCTCAAGTTTTCAAAAAATCATTATCCTTGATTAAGATATTTCGAATACGTTTTTTGTTTATTGTTTCTTGTATTATTTCCTGTTCTCAGAATAGTAATTCCTCACATAATGTTGATTCAAAAGCAATGGTTGTTTCCGCACATCCATTGGCAAGTGAAGTAGGTATTAATATTTTAAAGAAAGGTGGTAACGCTGCAGATGCAACAATTGCTGTCCAATTTGCATTGGCAGTAGTTTACCCTTCAGCAGGGAATATTGGTGGGGGTGGTTTCTTTGTATACAGAACAAACAATGGTAGTTGTTCAACTTTAGACTTTAGAGAGAAAGCACCTTTGACGTCAACAAGAGATATGTATCTTGACTCTAACAATAAAGTGGTAAAAGATTTAAGTCTTTACAGTCACCTTGCAGTAGGCGTTCCAGGCACTGTGGATGGGATGGTAAATATTCATGAAAAGCATGGTCAATTACCATGGGAAGAATTAGTTCAGCCAGCTATCGATTTGGCAACCAATGGATTTGAATTGACACGATTAGAGGCTAATAAATTAAATCGATTTAATAAAACTAAAGGTGCCATAAATAAGAATTCAGAATATTATAAAGAAAATTATTCCGAAGGTGATTCCATTTTTCTTCCCCATTTGTCTAAGACACTAGTTCTTATTAGAGACTATAAAAGAGCTGGTTTTTATAGTGGAGAAACTGCTAGACTGTTGGTGAAGGAAATGAGTCTGAATGGCGGTAAGATTACTCAAAAAGATTTAGATTCTTATCAAAGTATTTGGAGAGATCCTATAATAAGTTTTTACAAGGGTCATAAGATTATAAGTATGTCACCTCCGTCTAGTGGAGGGATTCTTTTGACACAAATGTTAAAAATGGCTGAGCATTTTCCATTGCGAGATTTTGGGTTCCATTCTTTAAAATCTGTTCATGTAATGTCAGAAATTGAAAAACTTTCTTTTGCAGATAGAGCAAAACATCTTGGTGATCCAGATTTTTATAAAGTTCCAGAAAAATTTTTAATCGACTCTTTATATCTTTTAGAAAGGATTAGTAAAATAAATATGGATTCTTCACTTCTAAGTAGTAATATTTATGCAGGTGAATTTAATTTAAAGGAAAGTGAAGAAACAACTCATTTTTCAATTGTAGATAAATATGGTAATGCTTCTTCGCTCACTACAACTTTAAACGGTTCTTTTGGAAGTGGAATAATTGTTGATAGTGCAGGTTTTTTACTAAATAATGAAATGGACGATTTCAGTATTCAACCAGGTTATCCAAACATGTATGGGTTGGTTGGAGGAGAAGCCAATTCTGTGGAATCAAGTAAAAGAATGCTAAGCTCTATGACACCAACTATATTAGAAAAAGATGGAAATCTTTTTATGGTTTTAGGAACACCAGGAGGATCTACAATTATAACTGCTGTTTTTCAAACTATAATTAATGTCATAGACTTTGATATGAGCATTGAACAAGCAGTAAATGTTCCGAGATTTCACCACCAGTGGTATCCTGACGAAATTAAATTAGAGAAGGATATTGCCAAAGATTCTAACTTAATTTTTCAGTTAAAAGCAATGAATCATCAACTTAATTTTGTTTCCTCTATGAATAGAGTCGATGCTATTTTAGTTGATAAAAACAAGTATTTTGGAGGAGCTGATAATAGGGGAGATGACCATGTTTCTTTTTTTTAAAAACTTTCTGTAAACAATTAATATCTAAATAATTTTTTTATACATATTTGCCTCCAAAAAAAATGAATATTTTTATTGTAGGTTCTGGAATAGGAGGTATGGCCTGCGCAGCTGTCCTGGCAAGTAAAGGCATAAAAGTTAAAATTTTAGAACAAAATAGTAATGTTGGAGGCAAAGCTGGAAATATTTATAAAAATGGATTTCATTTCGATACCGGCCCAAGTTTATTGACTTATCCCAACTGGTTTGACGATTTATTTATTTTATGCGGTAAAAACCCTAGAGATTATTACAGCTACATTAAATTAGACAATGTAACTAGATATTTTTTTGATAATGGGAAATTTGTAGATGTATTAGGGGATTTAGAGGATACAGCTGAGAATTTTGAAAAAGAGCTTGGTGTTGAAAAACAAATGTTTTTAAAATATTTTAAAAGGTGGGAAAATATTTATAAAATATCAGAAGAAGTTTTTTTAAAAGGAGATTTAAAAATAGACTTAAAGTTCATCAAAAATGCAGTAAAATGGATATCCACTTCTGGATTCTCAAATATCTTTAAATCTATGGCTAGCTATAATGAGAGGCTACAAAACCCTGAATTAGAAAAAATAATGAATAGGTTTGCTACCTATACAGGATCTTCACCCTATAAAACTCCAGCTTTTATGAATCAGCTAGCTGTGGTTGAGATGGTTTTGGGGGGATTCTATCCAAAAGGTGGGATTTTTAATATTCCAAAAGCTTTAGAAAGTCTGTGTTTAGATTTAGGAGTAGAATTTGAATTTAATTGTAAAATTGAAAAAATAAATGTTCTTAAAAGTAAGATAGAAATATTTTCCAACAGAAAAAGATTCTCTACTAAAAAGCTAATTTCGAATATAGATTATTACACCACCCAGCACTTATTAGGAATTGAGTCTAGAAAATCAAGAACTGTATTGTCCACTTCTGCAATTGTATTTTACTGGGGAATTAGATCTGAATTCAAGCAACTTAAATTACATAATATTATTTTTTCAGATGATTATAAAAAAGAATTTTCCGATATATTTAAGGACTTAATAATACCCAAAGATCCTACGATTTATATAAATATTTCATCTAAAATTGACTCTAAACATGCACCAAAAGGCTCCGAGAATTGGTTTGTGATGATAAATGTTCCATCTCAAAAAAATCTAATTTCAGATAATCAAATTAAATTGATAAAAGATTTAATTATCAAAAATGTTTATAATAAATTTAAAGTAAATATTAAAAATTTAATAGAGTTTGAACAAATCCTTACACCTAACAAACTATTTAAGAAAACAGGATCTTATTTAGGTTCTTTATATGGCAATCACCAAAATTCTATTTATTCAATTATGAAAAGAAAGCAAAATCAAGATCAAAAAATAAAAGATTTGTACTATGTTGGAGGTACAGTTCATCCTGGTGGTGGAATGCCTCTCGCATTAAGATCTGGGGTGAATACTGCAAATAAAATTTTAAATGAAATTGCCTAAATCCTATAGTTTTGATATTATTTTTATTGCAATTATACATATTGCTGGAATTACCGGAATTCGTTTATTTCCAGAGCTATTTCTAAAAACTTCTTTTATTTCTATTGTTATACCATTATCGTTATTCCTTTACAGGGTAAAGCCAAACAAAAAAGACTCTATTTTAATGTTTTTGGTTTATATAATTGCTTTTTTCTCTGAATGGATAGGTGTTTGTTTTGGTTGGTTATTTGGCGATTATACTTATGGTGATTCCTTAGGATTTAAATTGGACGGTGTACCAATAATTATGGGAGCAAATTGGCTTTTACTATGTTTAGTTTCAAGAAATTTAGTTGGTAAATTATTTTCAAATAACTTTCTTATTATTATGACATCTTCTTTATTAATGGTTTTTATAGATGTTGTAATGGAGCCATTGGCTAATCAACTAGATTTTTGGTCTTGGAAAAATGATATAATTCCATTTTCAAATTATGTTGACTGGTTTTTAGTAGCAATTTTGAATCAAACTATATTTACATATTTAGATTATAAATCTAATATGTTTTCTTGGTCCTTAGGATATATTACTATCCTCATTTTATTTTTCTTTTCGTTTTACATTTAATGAATTATAGTTATTGGGAAAATAAGGAATGGTTTAATGGCAATGACTTTACTATAGTTGGGAGTGGAATAGTAGGTTTAACATGTGCTATATCTTTACGAGAGAAATATCCATATTCTAAAATAATCATACTAGAGAAAGGAGTTCTTCCTCAAGGTGCTAGTACTAAAAATGCAGGATTTGCATGCTTTGGAAGTGTTTCAGAGCTACTTAGTGATTTGAAAACACATACTACACAAGAAGTTGTTGAGTTGGTTTCTAGTCGCTGGCAGGGATTAAAAACATTAAGAAAAATTGTTGGCGATAAAAACTTAGATTACCAGCATAACTTTGGATATGAACTTTTTCTTGATAATAATTCTTTTGGAGAATCTGTAAATAAGATTTCTGATATCAATGAGTTATTAATTCCTTTATTTGGAGAGAATGTTTTCAATGTAGAAGACAATAAGTTTAGTTTTAAAAATTGTACCCCTAAGTACATAAAGAATAGTTTTGAAGGGCAAATTGATACTGGAAAAATGATGTCCCATCTACTTAAAATTTGTCTCCAAAGTGGAGTCAAAATTCTAAATAGCACTACTGTTAATAGTTATTCTGAAAATAATTCCAATGTTAAAGTCCACACTAATAATGGCGATTTTTCTACTTCCAAATTATTATTTGCAACCAATGGATTTTCAAAAAAACTAATGGATGAAAATATAGTCCCAGCTAGGGCACAAGTGTTGGTAACAAAACCTATTGATAATTTAAAAGTAAAAGGAACTTTTCATTTGGAGCAAGGATATTATTATTTTAGGAATATTGACCAAAGAATTTTAATTGGAGGTGGAAGAAATTTAGATTTTAAATCTGAGTCTACCATGGAGTTTGGTCAGACTAGTATAGTACAGTCAAAACTTGAGGATTTATTAAAAAATACTATTATTCCAAATATAAATTTTGAAATAGATTATTCATGGAGTGGAATTATGGGGATTGGAAATAAAAAGAAACCAATTTTGAAACAATTATCTAACAATGTCTCTTGTGGAGTTAGACTTGGAGGTATGGGCGTTGCTATAGGGGCTTCTGTAGGTAGGGATTTAGCAGATTTAATAATTAAAAGCTAGTTGCTATTTGCCACTTTATAGCTTAATATTCGGTCACATAAGTTTAAAGGATCTTTATAATACATTTTCAAGATATATTCATTGTTACTTTCAAAATGAGCTCCTTCAATCTTTCTTGTGCTTATTCCATCTCTATTTTTTACTACATATATATAATTGTAGTAACCTTGTTTTAACAAACTTTTGTTTTGGTAGTAATTATTTATGGTGTCATAAGTCATTAAAAAATCATTATCTATGGTCCAATTAGTAAGTTGTCCAAAAAGGTAAACACTATCGTTACCAATTTGCTTCATAGGTAATCTGAAATTAACCATTCCGTATTCTGCTTGTGAATTAGCATCGTCATAATCATAGGTTCTAATAAAAAATCTACCGTTCATGTCTTTATATTGAAGATATTGTTTGTAAGATCTTCTCACATCTTTTTTGAGGTTTATATTGAAAATTGTATCCTTAAAAATCATATTCTCAATTCTTTGACTGCCATTTCTAAAGGAACTCATATCGAAAAATCTAAATTCGTTTCCACCATTAAAAAATTGATCTTCAGAGGGGAGGAATACTAATTTGTTTTCTTTTATAAAATTTGGTCCAGATAACCAGTACTGGTCAAATTCTTGATGATTTTGCTGAATATTAATAGATATATTTTCATAAGGATCTACAATATCACTAGAATTGTAAGTGCATTCTAACTCAAATGCTTGTAGATATTTACTTTGTTCAACATCTCTAGATTTATCTACAAGAAAATTAATATTAGAGATTTGTTCACTAACATAGAATTTTAATGTTGCCAAAGGATTTTCTGCTTCTCCTTCTATAAATATTTTTATTATATAATTTCCTGAAATTAAAAAATCTGTATTGTCATTTGGAAGTGTAAAATTGTAATTTACATATTGTTGAACTGGTCCATAAGATATCTCTTGATTCTCTATGTAGTCTATGTCAAAGCCATCAATGGCATCCATTGTCAACATATCACTTTTATTCCAATCTTTATTGCAATGTATTATTTCATATTGAACTGATTCTCCATGATTTCTTAATAAGTCGAAATTTATAATTATTGGAACTTTAGAATTCATATTATATAAAGGTTCACCCAGAATTAATGATTTTGTACTAAAGGTTAGACTTTTAAAATCTTTTGAATATATTTTTTGTTCAAATGGTAATTCTTTCCTTTTTAGAAGCTTAGTATTTTCTTTGTTTTGGTCGTAAACGTAGTAATCCTCAACTACTTGTAGTTTTTGTTTTATCGTGCAATTATTAACTAAAAAAACTATCGCAAATAATATTAATTCTAGTCTCAAACCATTGTTACTATTTATAATCATTCTAAATTAGATTTTGTTTAGTAATATTACTCTCCTCTAAATTGTAAAACAACACAAATTTATAAATTTGTCATCTATTAAAATTCAATTTTCATCATTTATGAAAATAACTGTTAAAAAAGGCCTTGACATCAAAATGAAAGGCGTACCTAATAAAATTATTGCAGAGGGCAATTTGTCAAAGTCTTTTGCTTTAAAACCCACCGATTTTCCCAATTTAACTCCGAAATTACTTGTTAAAGAGGGAGACGCTGTAAAATGCGGTAGCCCAATTTTTTGTGACAAATACAACGATGTTGTAGTATTTGTATCTCCAGCAAGTGGAGTTGTAGATAAAATTATCAGAGGAGAAAAAAGAAGAATATTGGCTGTTACAATTAGTTCTGACGGAAAATTCACCCAGTTGAATACTAAGGCAAAAGATTTTTCAAAATTAGATAGAGCAGAATTAAAGACGGATTTATTAAAATCTGGTCTGTGGCCGTTTTTGAGAATGAGACCTATTGATATAATTGCGCGACCAGAAGACACTCCAAAGTCCATCTTTATTTCTTCTTTTGATACCAATCCTCTTTCTCCCGACTATGATTTTATTATGCACAACAAGTCTGCAGAATTTAATGCAGGATTAGAACTTTTAAATATGTTAACAGATGGATCTGTTCATCTCCAAATAAGAAAAAATTCTGATGAGGTTTTTTTTAATGCTAAGAACGTCAAAACACACCTTGTTAAAGGCCCACATCCATCGGGAAATGTAGGTGTCCAAATGCATGAGATAGATCCGATTAATAAAGGTGAGGTGGTTTGGTATATTAATCCTCAAGATGTAATGATTCTTGGTCGATATTCTTTAACAGGAGCGTATGATGCTAATAAAGTAATTAGTATTGGAGGAGAAAATGTTAAGTCTCCAAAATATGTTAAGACAATTTCTGGTAGTTCTATTGAGTCAATTTTAGAAGGTGCTCAAATTAAAGAGAATAGTAGATTAATTTCTGGTAATCCACTTACTGGTCTAAAGGTAGAAGAAGACAATTATTTAGGTTTCTACCACCATCAGTTAACTGTTCTTCCCGAAGGTGATGAATATAAGTTTTTTCTAAGTGAGGGTTGGTTAAGTCTAGGTTTTAATAGATTTTCTGCTTCTAAATCCTATCCAACTTGGCTTATGCCTAAATCTAAAACTTACCAGTTTGATACCAATCTAAACGGAGAAGAAAGATCTTTTGTAGTTTCTGGACAGTATGAAAAAGTTTTTCCATTTGATATTTATCCTGTTCAATTAATTAAGTCAATTATTACTAATGATATTGAAAAAATGGAAAATCTAGGAATTTATGAAGTTTCACCTGAAGATTTTGCGCTATGTGAATTTGTTTGCACTTCCAAAATAAATGTTCAGGAAATTGTAAGAAATGGATTAGATCTTGTTTATAAAGAATGTATGTAATTTAATTTAAGCTAAAAGTGAAATTTTTAAGAAATATATTTGACAACGCACACAAGACACTTAATTCAAGTGAAAAGACTAAAAAGTTTTTTCCTCTTGTAGATGCTTTTGATACTTTAATGTTTACTCCGAATCATGTAACTAAAAAAGGTTCTCATGTAAGAGATGCTATCGATTTAAAGAGAACAATGATGTTGGTTATTATTGCTCTAATTCCTTGTTTGCTATTCGGAATTTACAATACTGGATACCAACATTATAGAGTTCTTGGCGAACTAGAAGTTATTTCTTTTTGGGAGATTATTTTTAAAGGTGCACTAGTAGTTCTTCCACTTGTTGTAGTTTCATATGGTGCTGGCCTTTTTGTGGAATTTATTTTTGCTATTAAAAATGGCCATACGGTTCAAGAAGGATTTTTAGTTTCTGGGATGCTTATTCCTTTATGTATGCCAGCCGATGTTCCTCTTTGGATGGTTGCAGTTGCCACAATGTTTGCCGTAGTAATTGGGAAAGAAGTATTTGGTGGTACAGGAATGAATATTTTAAATGTAGCTCTTACTGCTAGAGCATTTTTATTCTTTGCTCATCCAACTAAAATGTCTGGAAATGAAGTTTGGGTTACAGGTTTCTCAGAAATCAAAGGAGAGAAATATGCCTCTTTAGTAAGTAGTGCTAATCCTGAAGGAGTTGTCGACGGTAGTTCTGGGGCAACAGCTTTAGGAGATTTAGCTTCTTTTATGCAAGATTCTCCAGTTTTGGAAAATACCCAAGCCTTTCAAGCCAAGTATTCTTTAATGGATTCTTTTTTAGGATTCATCCCTGGTTCTGTTGGAGAAACTTCTGCATTAATGTGTTTAATTGGTGCAGCTTTATTATTATGGACTGGGATAGCTAGTTGGAGAGTAATAAGTTCATTTTTTGTAGGCGGTTTTGTAATGGCTACTATTCTTAATTTAATTGGTGGAAACGGATATTTTGAGTTGCCAGCTATTCATCAACTAATGCTTGGAGGATTTATGTTCGGTATGGTTTTTATGGCCACTGATCCCGTTACTGCTGCCCATACCAATGCTGGTAAATTTATATATGGGTTTTTAGGTGGCTTTCTAGGTATATTAATTAGAATGGTTAACCCAGCTTATCCAGAGGGCATTATGTTGGCTATTTTAATTGCCAATGTATTCGCTCCATTAATTGATCACATGGTTATTCAAAATAATATTAATAGAAGATTAAAAAGATTAAAAACAGCATAATATGGCTATAAATAAAGACAGTAATACTTACACCATTAGTTTTGCCATAGTTCTTGTAATTATCGTAGGCGGTTTATTAGCTGCACTTGCAAATGGTTTAAAACCTATACAAGATGAAAATCTTGTAAATGAGAAAAAACAAAATATATTGAATTGTCTTCCTGGAAATAAATCCATTACAAGAGATGAAGCAGGATCCGTCTTCAATAATTTTGTAAAGCAAAGAGTGATCTTAAATTATAATGGTGAGATTAAGGAAAATACTTTATTGGATAATTCAGTAGAGTTAAATAATAAAGATTCTAGGGATGCTTTTAGTATTGATTTATTAAAAGAATATAAAACTATTAAAGACAAAAAATCGAGAAATTATCCATTGTTTATATGCGATGTAGAAGGTAAAACGTACTATGTTGCTCCGGTAATGGGTAAGGGATTGTGGGCTGCAGTTTGGGGCTTTATTGCCATAGATGAGTCAGGAAATTCAATTTCAGGAACTGTATTTGATCATAAATCTGAAACTCCAGGACTAGGTGCTGAAATATCTCAAGATTTTTTTGAGGATCAATTTATCGGTAAACTTATATCCAACGAAGATACCTACCAGTCTGTTGAAGTTAATAAACCAGGTAATCCTTTAAATGATTATCAAGTTGATGGTATAAGCGGTGGTACTTTTACTAGTGTTGGTGTTGAAGAAATGATGAGTAGAACATTAGTTGTTTATCATAGATATATTAAAAATTTGAATAAATCTTAATTTTAAAATTATGGCAGAATCTACAGAAGTTTTAGAAGAAAAGAAAATAAAGGTCAAAGAAAGAGAACCGCTTTTTTCTAAGAAAAATAAAAAATTAATATCTGATCCATTAGACGAAAACAATCCAATTACCATACAAGTTTTAGGGATTTGTTCAGCTCTAGCGGTAACAGTTCAAATGAAAGCAGCTGTTGTAATGTCAGTTGCCGTTTTATTTGTACTTATTTTAGCAAATGTTTCTATTTCTTTAATTAGAAACCTGATACCTAACAGAATTAGAATTATTGTTCAGTTGGTGGTAGTAGCGGCATTAGTAATTGTTGTAGATCAAGTACTTAAAGCTTATCTTTTTGATGTTTCCAAAGAACTTTCAGTTTTTGTTGGGTTAATTATAACCAATTGTATTATAATGGGAAGACTTGAAGCATTTGCTTTGGGAAATAAACCTTGGCCATCAGCATTAGATGCTATTGGAAACTCTTTAGGATATGGGATGGTTTTAGTAATTGTATCCTTTTTTAAAGAGCTTTTTGGTTCTGGAAAATTATTTGGATTTGAAATTTTTGGAAATGCAACAGAACAGACAGGATTATATGCGATGGGTTATATGGATAATGGTTTAATGCTGCTCCCTCCATCTTCATTAATTTTAGTAGCTGTTTATATATGGGTACAGAAAATTAGAAACCCAAGTTTAATAGAATCTAATTAAAAAAAATTATGGACTTAGTAAATATATTTATAAGAAGTGCTTTTGTAGATAATATGATTTTTGCCTTCTTTTTTGGAATGTGTTCTTATTTAGCAGTTTCAAAAACAGTGAAAACAGCTTTTGGCTTAGGTATGGCAGTTATTTTTGTATTGGTAGTAACCATTCCCATTAATTTCTTAATTGAAAATTATGTTCTTCAAGAAGGTGCTTTAAGTTGGTTAGGAGAGGAGTACTCATCTGTCAATTTAAGTTATCTAACATTCATTATGTTTATTGCTGTTATCGCTTCTACAGTACAACTTGTGGAGATGATTGTAGAGAAGATTTCTCCTGCTCTATACGGAGCTTTAGGAATATTTCTTCCTCTTATAGCTGTGAATTGTGCAATTCTAGGTGGAGCACTTTTTATGCAGGAAAAACAATTTGCTACAATAACTCAAGCTACTGTCTACGGTTTAGGATCTGGTGTGGGATGGTTTATAGCTGTTGTTCTTATTGCAGCAATTAGAGAAAGAATAAGATATGCAAATATACCAGGACCTTTAAGAGGTGTTGGAATGGCATTTTTAATTACAGGTTTAATGGGCTTAGCTTTTCTAGGTTTTATGGGTTTTGAAATTTAATTTGAAAAAGATTTATAAATGGAAATAATTACACCAATCATATTTTTATTAGCTATCGTTTTAACACTTACTGCGATTCTATTATTAGCTAAAACTTTCCTAGTTTCATCTGGAAAAGTTAAAATAACTATTAACGGAGATAAAACTATTGAAGTTGATGGCGGATCAACTCTTCTAACTACATTAGGAAATGAGGGTATTTTCCTACCTTCTGCTTGTGGTGGTGGTGGAACTTGTGTTCAATGTACTTGTCAAGTTTTATCCGGAGGAGGAAGTATTCTTCCAACTGAAGAACCTCATTTTTCTAGAAAACAAATTGCCGATAACTTTAGGTTGGGATGTCAAGTGAAAGTAAAAGAAGACATGGAGATAGAAGTAGAAGAAGAGATTATGGGAATAAAAGAATGGGAAGCTACAGTTGTATCTAATTATAATGTTGCTACATACATAAAAGAGTTTATTGTAGAAATACCAGAAGATATGGATTACAAAGCGGGTGGTTATATCCAAATTAAAATTCCTAAGGGGGAAATTAAATTCTCCGATATGGATATCAAAGCCCATCCAACTGACCATCCAGGAGAACCTGACAAGTTTGAAAATGATTGGAAAAATGGAAAGTTTGCTTTAAGAAATTTAGTCATGAAAAATGATGAAGAAGTTGCAAGGGCTTACTCTATGGCATCCTATCCTGCTGAAGGTAGAAATATCATGCTCAATGTGCGTGTAGCTGCTCCACCTTGGGACAGAGCTAAAGATTCTTGGGCAGATGTTAATCCAGGGGTTGCATCTTCTTATATTTTTAATCAAAAGCCAGGAGATAAGGTTATAATCTCTGGACCTTATGGTGAATTTTTTATCAATGATTCTGAAGCAGAGATGTTGTATATTGGTGGTGGTGCTGGTATGGCTCCAATGCGGTCTCACTTGTATGAATTATTCAAGACTATAAAAACTGGAAGAAAAGTTTCATATTGGTATGGTGGAAGATCTAGAGCTGAACTTTTCTATATACACTACTTTAGAGATTTAGAAAAAGAGTTTCCAAATTTTAAATTCTATATGGTTCTATCTGATGCCCTTCCAGAAGATAATTGGGTAAATAAAAAAGATATTAACGATCCTAATGGAGATGGTTTTACAGGATTTGTCCATAATGCGGTTATCGATCAGTATCTTTCGAACCATGAAGCTCCTGAAGATATAGAATATTATTTCTGTGGTCCTCCGATGATGAACCAAGCAGTTTTAAAAATGTGTGATGACTGGGGAGTTCCGCCAGAACAAGTAAGATTTGATGACTTTGGCGGGTAAATACCTGAAAACAACATTACTTTTTTTAGTTCTTGTTTTATTGGGTTGCGACACTGGAGATGACAATAGGAAATACTTTCTTAAAGTTAAAGGATATGCACAGGGTAGCACTTACTCTATAACTTACAGTGACGATTTACAAAGAGATTTTTCTTTTTCGATAGATTCTATTCTTAAAATTGTAGATAATCAACTTTCAACTTACGATACTAACAGCTTTATTTGCCTTTTAAATAAATCTAAGGATACTTGTCTTAGTTTAAAAGATAGAAGTATGTTTACTTACTGTTTTAAAATTTCTGAGGAAATATATTATAAAACAAATGGATCTTTTAACCCCGCTGTATATCCTCTAGTAAATTATTGGGGTTTTTATTCCGATTCTAATCCATCTATAGATACTTTATTTATTAAGGATTCCTTACTTAGTTTTATAGACTTTAAAAATAACTTTTCCTTATTTGAAGACAGCTTGAAAACTTATGTTTGTAAAAAAAGTAAGAATTCTAAATTAGATTTTAATGCAGTTGCCCAAGGTTATAGTGTAGATCTTGTTGCTGATTTTTTGAAATCAATGGAAGTTGAAAATTTTCTAGTTGAAATAGGAGGAGAGATTTCTTCATTTGGTAAAAATCATGAAAATAAATTGTGGAGAGTTGGTATAGAAAAACCAATAGATAGTTCTTTTGTCGGAGAATTTGAATTTCAAAAAATTATAGAATTGGATAATCAAAGTTTAGCTACTTCAGGCAACTACAGGAAATTTAAAGTTATAAATGGAAGAAAATTTTCTCATTCTATTGATCCTAAATCAGGCTTCCCAGCAAATAATAACCTATTAAGTGTAACAGTTGTTTGTGAAAAAGCCGCTAACGCAGATGCTTTAGCTACCTCTTTTATGGTAATGGGTAAAGAAGAAGCTATCAATTTTATAGAATCTAATCCTTCAGATAGTATTTTCTGTTTTATGGTTTACGATTCCGTAAATTCTCTAAAAGAATGGAGTAATTTTTAAGCTTTACTTTCAGATGTATTTGAAATAAGTTTATCGATTCCAATCCAAATTAGTATTACAGGCCAGTAAACTCTAATAAGTTCTACAATAGAGACTTTTATTAAGTCAAGATTATTTGCTAAAAACAAAAGACCAAGAATGATAAATAAAATTCCTATACTTTTACCTTTTTTCATCTTCATTTTATTTACTCAAGCAATACTTTGCTCTATTGGCTTTTTACATTTCTCATCCGGAGCTGCACCGCAGAAACTACAAGACTCACCTTCTTTATTTAAAAGTGGATTATTGCTCGCACATGTTCCTGAGAACTCTCCATCTTTCTTTAAAATAATTTTAATTGCTATCCCAGCAAAACACAATGCTAATAGCCCAATAGAAAGAAGAATTGTTTTCATGTTATAAAATTAATCAAATATTTTCTTAAAGCTGAAAGATTATTCCTATTTTAAATATATAGATAAGTTGTTATGAATAAAATACCTCCTTTTAATAGACTTTTAACTATAATGGATGAATTAAGAGAAAATTGTCCATGGGATCAAAAACAAACCATGGAATCTCTTAGCCATTTGACAATTGAAGAAACTTATGAACTTGTTGATTCAATTCTTGATAAAAATATGGATGAAATTAAAGGCGAGCTTGGAGATTTGCTTTTGCATATAGTTTTTTATTCTAAAATAGCTTCAGAAACCAATGACTTTGATATAAACGACGTTATTAATTCAATATGCGATAAGTTAATTGAGAGACATCCTCATATATATGGAGATGAGGTTGTTAAAGATGAACAAGATGTTAAAAGGAACTGGGAGAAAATAAAATTAAAAAACGGAAAAAAAACTGTTTTACAAGGTGTTCCTAAATCTCTCCCAGCCATGGTAAAAGCAACTAGAATTCAAGAAAAAGTGAGAGGAGTGGGGTTCGATTGGGATAATAAAGAACAGGTTTTTGATAAGGTAAAAGAAGAGTTTCTAGAACTAAATCAAGAAATTAAAAAAACAAATAATCATGAGAAAATTGAAAAAGAGTTTGGAGATGTGCTTTTTTCTATGATTAATTATGCTCGTTTTATTGGAGTTGATCCTGAATCTGCTTTGGAACGAACAAATAAGAAATTCATAGGAAGATTTAACTATTTAGAACAGGAGATAAAAACCAATAAAATGGATTTTATGAAAATGAGTTTAGAAGAAATGGACTTGATATGGGATAGGTCTAAAAAAAAGTTCCCTTAAATTTATAATAACCCCTCTAACGGTTATTAAATAATCGTTAGAATAATTAAACAAATTATGAGATTATTTTTAACCACTTTAATTTTTTTAATTTTTAGTATTTCATTAAATGCTCAATTTTGGATTACCAGCGTTACAAGCTCTCCATTTCCAGCAAATGACTGCGACATTGTATCTATTGTTATTGACGGGAATATGGCTTCAAGTAATTGTACTCATACTTCTTCTTACTTAATTTCAGGAAACACTATAACTATTGATATTAATATTACTTGTGGTGGATTAGGTTTGCCGGTTATCACGCCTTACAATGAGACAATTATCTTAGGAACAATTCCATCTAATAATTATGTTTTGATAGTTAATCAATCATCTGCTGGAACCCTACTTGAAACTAATACAAGTTCATTAAATATTGGCACCTGTTGTGCATCCAATGCAAGTATTAGCCTTGTAAGTAGCTCTAATTGTCTTGGAGAACCAACCTCCTTTATAGATTTAGGCACCTTAGCAGATAGCTTGGTTTGGTCAGATAATGGAGTAGTTTTCACTCCTAATCCTTCTGCTTTAGGTTGGATTTATATTTTTAATTCATCTGGAGTTCATAATGTAATTTTAACAACTATAGATAGCACAGGTTGTTCCGATACCAATAATTTAGTAGTTACTGTGAATGATCTTCCAGAAATTCTTATGAGTTCTGTCCCAGCAACGTGTGCAACTTGTCAAAATGGAGAAGCATTTGTAAATGTTGTTTCAGGCCCAATGCCACACCAGGTACTTTGGAATGTAGGAGGAACTTTAAATCCACTTACTGGACTTAATCCAGGAAACTATGTAGCAACATTAACAGATGGTAATTTATGTTCTGTTACCGATTCTGTTTTAGTAGGGAATTCAGTTAGTATTAATGAATATAAATCAAATGATTTTTTAATTTATCCCAATCCATCTTCCGGCAATATCTTTTTAAATTTTTTCAATAATGAAAATAATTCCATAGATATTAAAGTTTTTAATTTATCGGGGCAATTAATTGAAAATAGATTCTTTTCTGGAGAATTAAATACAACTTATGAAATTAATCTAGATTTAAGTAAAGGTATTTACATAATCAAGGTTAATAATTTTACAGAAAAAATAGTAATTCAGTAAATTATTTACATGGATACAAAGTTTGTTACTTTTTTTTTAGACTAATTAAGAAATTGAACTACCATTTCTCAATTAACAAGTGTTAAATTGAATATTAGATTAATTTTTGTAAATTGATAGTGTTGATTATGAAAAATGTATTTCTTGTAATTTTTATTTTATTAATTAGTTTTTCTGGAAGATGTTCTCATTTGATGGGGGGGGAGATTGTTGTTCAAAATGATCAAGTTGGTAATTATGAAATTCTTTTAACCCTTTATAGAGATGTTTCAGGAATTCTATTGAATAATGACCAAACTTTAAATATTTTTGATGCAGCTGGTAATCAAGTTTCAACAATTGTAGCCACTTTAGATAGTTCTGCATTTCATCCTGTTTTTGGAATTCCAAATATGTCTTTATTGCCCAATAATTCTTATGGAACTGATATTTATTTTTATTCTGCTATTTTTCCTTGTTTTATACCCGGTAATTATACAGTTACATGGAATAATTGTTGTAGAAATCCCTCTATTTCTAATTTGATAAATCCCGGTACACTTTCTATGTTTTTAGATTGTAGTTTTACCGTAGATTTAACAGCAACTACTTCTTCTCCATATTTTCTTTCTCCCCCTGTAATATGTCTTCCAGTTAATACACCTTGGCAATATAATCCATTGCCATTTGATGATGAAGGAGATTCTTTAAGTTGGTCATTAGACGTTCCATATGATTATGTCCCTGGTGCTTTTCCTAATGGCTATCCTATTGTTGGTTATACTCTCCCACCTTCTTTAGCTGGGGGAAGTTTGACAATAAATTCCTATACAGGTGAATTGTCTTGGACTGCATCTGTTTCTGGAAATTATGTTTACACTGTGATATGTGAAGAATATAGAAATGGATTAAAATTAGGAGAAATTAGAAGAGATATGCAGTTTATTGTACTTCCAAATGGAAACTTACCATCTCTTTCAAATTTAAATAATTTTACTACAGATTCAAATGGAATTCCTTTTGTTGAATCTATGGAAAATAATCCTATTTCTATAGATTTAACAGTGATTGATAGCAGTTCTTTCTTTATTGCTTTTGATGGTATAGGTGAAATTTTTGACGATAGTTTAAACCCTATGACATATTCAATAATTTCAAGCAATAATCCATTTGAAAAACAGTTCATTCTTTCTTGGACACCAAATAATAGCGATATTAGAGACGAACCTTACATTATAACTACTAGATTTTACAATGGTACTTTTTCAATGGATTATACTTTTTTTGTTTATGTAAATGGTGATAATACTGGAATTTATGAGGAGAATTCCATAAATAAATTAAAATCTTTCCCAAACCCAACTAGTGGTTCATTTACAAGTGAAATAACTTTGCAGCAATCTCAAAATATAGAATATTTTATTTCTAATAGTGTGGGGGAAGTGATTTTTCGAAAAAATATTTATTTGCAAAGTGGAAATAATGAATTACCAGTTAATATAAATCTCTGTTCAGGATTATACTTTTTAAGTGTGCAGTTAGAAAATGGAAAAGTATTCTCAGAAAGAATTCTTTTTAAGAATTGACAATTTTATTAAATTTTATAAGAAGAGACATCCCTCTATAAATCATCCATAGAGTAAGGGCAATCCAAATTGTAATTAATTCTGGAATAAATAAGTCAAGAAAATATATTGTAGGAATGAAGAAGAAAAATGTTCCTATTATAAGCGTATTTCTAAGATCTACAGCTCTTCCAAGACCTTTAAAAATCCCATCAAAAGTAAATGCAATAGAATTAAATGGCTGTGCTATAATTACCATCCAAAAAATGCTTTTGAAAATTATATTAACATTTTCTTCAGGATTAAAAAATTTACCGATATATGGATATAAAATGGTGTATATAGTCATTAAAATAATAGCTATTTTAATATTTATTTTTAATAAATTCTTTCCTAATAGTTGAAGTTTTATTTTGTTTTTTTCTCCCATAAATTTTCCTGCAAGAGCATTACCTGCATTTGAATAACCATCAATAAAGAAAGCACTAAATATCCAAATATTATAAGCGATAGTATATGCAGCTAGAGAACTACTTCCGTAACTATTGGCATATCTGTTGGAGATCAGAAATACTAGATTTAAAACCATTGTTCTAACAAACATATTGAAGAAAATTTGGAGCATTTCCTTAAAAAATGGACTTATTTTAATATCTATTTTAAAATTGAACGGGGTTTTTCTTAAATAAAATACTCCGCAAAGAACAACCATTAATAATTGGGAGTAAACCGATGCCCAGGCTGCACCTTTAACACCCATGGGAGAAACTAGATGCTCTATCCCTAATACCAAAACAAGATCTAGGACAATATTGCTAAATCCACCTATTAAACTTATATACATTGCCCAGGAGGTATTTTGAAAACCTCGAAAAACTCCAAAAAACAAAGCAATGGAAAGACTAATAGGTAATCCATAACTTCTAATTATAAAATACTCTTTAGAGTAATTGAAAGTATTTGTATCTATTTCACCATATACTAAATTTGCTAGGTAGTTATAGTTGGTAATTAGTAAAATAGATAATATTAATCCAGTAAAAAAAGTCAATAAAAGAGTTTGAGGAACTAATGATTTAATAATTTCTATCTTATTTGCTCCAAATTGTCTGCTTATAATAGCTGATAGTGAGGTTCTCATTTGAGCAAATCCCCATACTAATGTTGCAATTAGTCCTGCAGCTAGACCAACACCACCTTGAGCAATGGTTGAGTCTTCACCAATTTGACCTATAATAGCGGTATCTACTAGTCCAATAAGAGGTTCAGTGATGTTGTAAAGAATTGCTGGAATAGCTAAAGAATTTATTTCTTTTTTATTCAGCATTTAAAGAAAATCGGAAAGTGGGTGAGTAGATTTTAGTCGTATTCCTTTTTCTGTTGATTGTAGTTTGCAGCTTTCGTTTATAGAATCGTGCTGTAGATAAAGTAAATAGTCGTTTTTTAAAGCAAGTTCTAAAAAAATAGATTTTTCCTCAAGGGTTTTAAGTGGTCTAGTGTCATAACCCATGACGTAAGGAAGTGGTATATGTCCAATGCTTGGTAATAAATCTGCCATGAATGCTATTTTTTGTCCGTTGTAGTTAATTATAGGAATCATTTGACTCTCAGTATGACCATCTGCGAAAAAAACATCTATATTTTGAAATATATCTTTAGTTAATTGACCCTTCTTTTCAATAAACTTTAATTGTCCACTCTCTTCAATTGGAGATATATTATTTCTCAAAAAAGATGCTTTTTCTCTGGAGTTGGGTTTTATTGCCCAGTTCCAGTGATTTTTATTACTCCAATAAGTAGCATTTTTAAAAACAGGTTCTAAAATTTTTCTATCGTTGTTTTTCCATTTTACAGCTCCACCACAGTGATCAAAGTGTAAATGGGTTAGAATTACATCTGTTACATCATCTAAAGAATACCCAGATTTTATAATAGAACTTTTTAAGCTGTCATCACCGTGAAGGTGGTAGTGGCTAAAAAATTTATCTGTCTGTTTATTGCCAATTCCAGTATCAATTAATATTAATTTATCTCCATCTTCAATAATTAAGCTACGCATAGCCCATGTACACAGATTATTTTTATCTGGAACATTAGTTTTAATCCATAATTTTTTTGGTACAACTCCAAACATTGCACCTCCATCTAATTTAAAGTAACCAGTATTTACAACAGAAAGTTTCATTTAATTGCTATTAATTTCCTCACTTAAATATATACATTCCATAGCTTGTTTCACATCGTGAACTCTTAATATTTTAGCGCCTTTAGAAAGTGCAAACATGTTTAAAGCTGTAGTTCCGTTTATAGATTCTAATTTATTGATTTTTAATGTTTTATAAATCATAGACTTTCTACTTATT
>JAYNHP010000020.1:0-32888 GCA_038108155.1 Flavobacteriales bacterium
GCTCTGGCTGAAGATTTAAATCAAAACATAAATTATGTTACCAATGAATGGATAACATACAGAGAAGATTTTATCAATGATTTTGAGGTTACAACATCTAATTTATCTACCAATTCACAAGGTAGTTCTATTAGTAACATTATAAATGCACTCTGTTTGCACTATGAATTTTATGTTAGAAGAGGAAAAGTTGGTCTTCCACTAGGAGTATTTAATGGATTTTCACAACTAGAACTTCCCGAACTTGTCGAATGTTATTATTCAGGAAAATCAACTCAAAACTTGGTCAGATCCGTAAATTCTTTAAGAAAGTATGTTACTGGATCAAGTTATTTAAATAACGACAATGGTCTAGGATTAGACGACTACATGGATTTTGTTAATGCAGAGCAAAATAGTCAGCAGTTATCAACAGTAATAGACAATCAATTTCTTACTATATTAGAGGAGTTAAATAATATCAATGGCCCTCTTAGCGAAGAGATTATCAATAATAAATCACAGATAACTCAAACTTATCAAGAATTACAACAATTAGTTCCATATATGAAAGTGGATATGACATCTGCATTAGGTGTTTTAATTACCTATCAAGACAATGACGGGGATTAGTAAGTGGACAACCCATTTAACTAAAAATTACGTTAGCATTTTTCCACTCGTAGTATTTCGAATTATATTCGGAATATTGATGTTTTTCAGCACTTTAAGATTTATCTTAAAAGGCTGGGTGCATGATCTTTATGAAGTACCTACTTACTTTTTTACCTACTATGGATTCGATTGGGTGAGCCCCTTACCTTCCCCATTTATGTATGTACTTTTCATACTTCTTTTAATTGCTTGTATTTTCATAATATTTGGATTATTCTACAGAACAAATACTGTATTATTTTTTTTAATATTTACCTACATAGAACTAATTGACAAAACCAATTATCTAAATCATTACTATTTCATCTCGTTAATTAGTCTGCTGCTTATTTTATTACCAGCTAATAGCTATTTTTCTCTAGATACTTACTTTGGTATTTGCAAAAGAAAAAAAACCATAAAAGCTTGGCAAATAAATATACTTAAACTTCAAATTGGTTTTGTGTATTTCTTTGCTGGAATTTCTAAACTAAATTACCATTGGTTATTTGAAGCACAACCTCTAATAAATTGGCTTAAACACCAGTCAGATTTCCCAATAATTGGAAAATTATTACTTTATGATTTTACAGCCTATTTATTTAGTTGGGTAAGTGCAATATTTGACATCGTCATATTCTTTTTACTTATTAATAAAAAAAGCAGATTGATTAGCTACTTTATAGCTTTTATTTTTCATATTATGACTGCTATTATGTTTCCTATTGGTGTTTTTCCATATGTAATGATTGCAAGTACATTAATCTTTTTTAACGATAATTTTCACAAGAAAATAATAAGCTTTATTTCTAAATATAGTTTGCTAAAAAGCAATGTGATTTTTGATGAAAAAACAAATTATCAAACTAAAACTAATAGTATACTAAAGGTTTTTTTAATTGGATTCTTCACCCTTCAAATCTTTCTTCCTTTAAGATTTATACTTTACCCAGGAAAATTATTTTGGACAGAACAAGGCTACAGATTTAGTTGGAGAGTAATGCTCATTGAAAAAGCTGGTTATTCTCAATTTTATATTCACGAACCAAAAATGGATAGAAAAATGCTAATTCAAAATAGAGATTATTTAACACCGCAACAAGAAAAAATGATGTCTACTCAACCCGATATGATTCTACAATATGCACATTTCCTTTCTAAGACTTTTAAAGATTCTTGCCTAGTAGAATCCAACGGAGAGATTATAAATATGGGGACAAACCCAAAAGTAACTGCAGATATAACAGTTAGTCTATTTAATAAGGGTAGTAGAAAATTTATAGATTCAGAAAAGAATCTATCTGAAATAAAAAGAGGATTTGGCAATAAAGAATGGATACTTGATTATGAAGATTAAACTACTTGGATTACTACTATTTTTGTCTTTTAAAAGCTTTTCCCAAAAAGGGAAAATATCTGGATATGTCACCCATTCAAATAACGAACCACTTGCATTTACCACAGTATATTTAGAAAAAATAAATAAAGTTTTTTACACCAATAATCTTGGGTTCTTCACCATTCCAAAACTCAATTATGGAAAATATGTAATTAGTTATTATTTAACTGGTTTTACAAAAAAAAGCGATACTATAACTTTAGATCAACCCTACCTAAATCTGTCGAAAGTTATTCTTGAAGAATTAAGTTATGATTTAGAAGAATACGAAATAAAACAAGAAGAAGAATTCAACATAAGAAAATTACGAGCTATTGAAGGTGTAATGATTACTCAAGGTAAAAAAACTGAAGCTATTTCAGTAGAGTCTTTGGACGCTAATAAAGCAACCAACCAAAGTAGACAGATCTATTCTAAAATACCAGGAATAAATATTTGGGAGAGTGACGGAGCCGGAATCCAATTAGGATTGGGAGGAAGAGGGTTAAATCCAAGTAGGAATTCTAATTACAACACAAGACAAAATGGATACGATATTAGCGCTGATGCTTTAGGATATCCCGAAAGTTATTACAGCCCTCCCTCTGAAGCAATCCAAGAAATTCAATTAATAAGAGGAGCAGCTTCTTTACAATTTGGTCCTCAATTTGGTGGTTTGATAAATTTTAAATTAAAAGAAGGAAATTCGGATAAAAAATTAGAATCTATTGTAAGACATACGGTTGGTTCCTACAAATTGAATAATTCTTTTATTAGCCTTGGTGGAAGCAATAAAAAGTTCAGATACTATGGTTTTATAAATATCAAATCGGGTGATGATTGGCGAGCAAACTCTAATTTTGATTTAAAAAATGGATATATACATTTTACTTATTCTCCAAATGAAAAAACAAAACTCAATTTTGATTTTACTAAAATGGATTATCTAGCTCAGCAACCTGGAGGACTAACGGACCAACAATTTGAAAATAATCCAGACACCTCTTTTCGGCAAAGAAATTGGTTTAAAGTAGATTGGAATCTAGCAGCATTTCAATTGGATTATGAATTTAATTCTAGGACAAGACTAAATTCCAGAACCTTTGGGTTGATTGCCTCTAGAGAGTCTTTGGGTTATCTAGATCAAATAAACAGAATTGACCCTCTTCTAGATAGAAATTTGATATCTGGAAAGTTTAAAAATGTTGGTAGCGAAACACGCCTAATTCATTTATATGATGTTAATAATTTGCCCTGGGCATTTTTGATTGGAGCTAGATTATATAGAGGTTTTAGTCAAGGAATTCAAGGAAAGGCAAATAATGGTTATGGACCAGATTTTTATTTTGTAAATAACATGAATAATATTTCCTCAGATTTTATAGAAAGTAATTATAATTTTCCAAGTTTTAATTTTTCTTTATTTGCTGAACATATATTCAACATTTCAAATAGATTAAGTATAACTCCCGGAATAAGATATGAGAATATAAATACTTCTGCTAATGGGGCTTACAGAATTAATTACCCTGATCTAGCAGGAAATATTGTATTCGACACTGTTATAAATGTTGATGATCAAAATAATAGAGACTTACTTCTCACTGGAATTGGATTAAATTTTAAATTATCAGAACAAATTGAAGTTTACTCTAATATTTCACAAAACTATCGAAGTGTCAACTTCACAGATATGCAAATTAGAAATCCTAATTTTAGAATTGATCCAGTTCTTAAAGATGAAGTAGGTTACAACAGCGATTTAGGAATAAGAGGGAAAATAAAAGATATTCTTTATTTTGATGCATCTTTATTCTATTTATTCTATAACAATAGAATTGGAAACACCATTCAAATTGACAGTAATCTATTTAATACTTACCAATACAGAACCAATATCTCTGAATCTAGAACTTATGGGTTTGAATCGGTCTTGGAATGTGATTGGTGGAAAATATTTTCCAAAAAGAAAGATTATAATTGGACAACATTTTTAAATATTGCATATAACAATGCCAAGTATATCAACTCTGACATTACTGCATTTTACGGAAAAAAGGTAGAAATGGTTCCACCTTGGATATTTAGAAGTGGAATGACTATAGGGGGAGACAATCTATCGGTTTCTTACCAATACAGTTATACAAGAGAACATTTTTCAGATGCAACCAATTCTGACTATCAAATAAACGCTGTTGTTGGACTCATTCCCTCCTACTCTGTTATGGATGTATCTTTGAAATACACCTTTAAAAAATTTCAATTAGAAACTGGAATAAATAATATAACCAATCAATCCTACTTTACAAGACGAGCTGTTGCATATCCTGGACCAGGCATTATACCATCAATGCCTAGGAATTTTTACATTTGCTTACAAATCAAGCTTTAATTCTGGATTATGGATATTTACGATATTTCTTTTATTATCTCAACCCTCTGGGTTGGTCCTTTTTGGATGGCAATGCTCTTAAACCCTAAGAAAGAAAAAACAAAAAAACTACTTGCTAGTCCTTGGTTTTTTACAGGACCAATCATTCTTTGGTTTATAATTATGTGTTACAATCCTCAGGGCTTAATTGATCTTTTCTCTGAATCTTCAAATTCAGTGGGGTTTATTGAAGGACTAGCTGCTGGTCTTGCAACCAAGGCTGGTATTACTGCAACATGGGCCCATATGGTTGCAGGTGATATTTTTGTGACTAGATGGATATGGAAAAAATGTTTAGAAACTAATTCGTCTAAATGGATCACTAGATTATCTATATTTTTTGGGGTAATGCTTATGCCAGTGGGACTTGGTATTTTCGCTATTAGCAACTTATTGAAAAAAGATTTTTAGTATTGCCATATATAATTTGGTTAATAATAGCAACTTCTCTAAATGGCTATATTTTAATTTATAACTAATTGGTCTTTGATATAAATATTCCTTTGTTAACTTTATATCAATCAATTATTAAGTTAAAATGAAAAATATTAAATATTTAGTCCTTTTTTTATCCACCTTATTTTTATCCTGCACAAAAAGTGCTGGAACTGGTGGAAGAGCAACCATAAAAGGAAATATTGTGGTAGATAATATAAATATTCAAGGAAATATTGTAGATAGCTATGACGCTCAAGACCATGAAGTGTATATTATTTATGGACAGCAAAATAATACCCATGATGACGATATAAATACAAGTTATGATGGATCATTTGAGTTCAAGTACCTTAATAAAGGTAATTATGAAATATTTGTCTACAGTGATTGTATAAATTGCCCTAAGGGACAAGATAGCTTAATAACAAAAACTATTACCATATCAGATTCTGAAGAAATTATTGAAATGGATACAATAAGAATAGCTAATTTCATTTAATGAAAGCTATTGGTATTTTTCTATTGTTAATTTTCCCTTGTTTTATTATTTCTCAGGATATGAGTCAGGATTTTGGAACATGGACTAAAATCAAGTCGGATTTCAAAATCAATAAAAAAACTTCTTTTACCAATAAGACTGAACTTAGAACATATGATAATTCATCACAAATCTCACAGTTTTACACACAATTTTCACTAAATAAAAAATTGAATAAAAAAATAACCACCAGTTTTGCATGGAGGTTGAGATTGTTAAACAAAGAGTATTCTTATATTATAACCAATCGATTTCATAACGATTTAAACTTAAAACATAAGATTTCTGATTTATCTCTCTATTTCAGACTTAGAACACAAATAAACTTTAGTCCATATAGTAGTAACGAACTATATGAAAGAACTAGACTTAAATTGAAATATAAGTTAAATAAAAAAATTGCATTTTATATCTACCAAGAATTATACTTCTTATTAAATCCTTCGGAAAGATATTTTTATGACAAAACTAGATTTGGAACCGGAATTCAATACGACCTAAACAAAAACACAGATTTAGAAATTAAGTACTTGAAAATAAATGATATTAATGTTGAAAATCCAAGTTCGTTAAACATATTAGGACTAAAAATATCTCACCAATTTTAGTTGTAAATACTATTATATAGGTATTGACAAAGAGTACAATCTAAATACATGCTAGAAGTTAACAAACTATTTCATTGATATATAATAATTTTTATGGTTTTATTTTCTGGATTAGAATAAGATTTTAAAGTTCTTACATAATCTTTTTCAGCATTTACATACATAGGAATAAAACTATCTACTCTTTCTGTTAATTTGTTATTGACATGCAACAGTCTAGATATCTTGTTTACTTGATTTTTCTTGAGTTCTTCCTTGTTTTTTAAAGCTTTTAGAAACTTATTCTTTACTTTATATAAATCACTCATCATTCCCTTTATTGTTCCGTTTACAGACGGTTCAAGAGTTGTTTCTATTCCTTTTGCTTTGGCTAATAAATTTTGAGACAGTTTTTCAAGCAATTCATTTTCAATTTTGAAATCAAGAGTTTCATTATTTAAACCAAGCACATAATTTTTAATTAAAGTATCTGGGTTTTTTGTCAAATCATTGTCAGTAAAACCTAAGTTTTTCCATTGTTTGTAGCTCTTTTCAGACATCCAATTAAAATGATCTCTTAAAATGAGTAAGGGGAAATTAATCCCTACTTGATCAAATGATTCTTTTAACTGAGACCAATAAACAAGTTCAGAAGGACCTCCAACATAAACTAAATTGGGGAGTAATAGCTCTTGGTAAAGAGGACGCATTAAAACATTAGGGCTGAATTTTTCTGGGGAGTTATTTAATAGAGTCAAAATCTCTTTTAAATTAAAGTTCATGTCCCCTATTTTGAAAACATTATCTTCAAAAATTATTCGATATCTTTTTTTGTCCTCTAAGAAAAACAAATTAAGGAATCTAGGATTAATTTTAGGTTCATAACCTAAAGAACGAAGCTTACTATTTGTATTTTCGACAGAATTATATATAAACTGGTTTTCTAATTCCTTTTTAACAGTAGGAAGAAATAACTTTTTAAACTTTACATTATCTGCATCTAAAACAATTAAATTTTCTTTTTCAAAAACCTTAGAAATCCAATATCTACAAGCATTAGCCCAGTTTTGTTGACTCAAAGATGCAGAGAAAATAGACTCTAAGTTTTTAAATCTTAAATCGTTCTTAAATAAATCTTTTAATAATTCTAAAATAGGAGTAAATATTTCAGGATTTAATTTACCCACACCAATACTATCTTCTTTACTTACAGAAAGATTTTTATTAAATATATTTATGGCACTAATTTCTTGAAAATCATGGTCTTCAGAAGCCATCCAAAAAATCGGAATAAAATCAAAATCTTCAAACTTTAATTTTAAATTTTCTACTATTTTAAGTACCGAAATAATCTTGTGAATAAAGTACTGCGGCCCTCCAAAAACACAAAGTTGATGACCTGTAGTAATGGTAAAAACTCCTTTGTTTTTGATAGCTTTTAGATTTTCTGGTATTTTTAAACCTGTCTTAGAATATTGAGAACTTATGACTTGAAATAATACTTCTCTATTTTCAATACTAATATCTCTTTTCTGTAAAAATTCATGATTTATATGACTTAAGTCTGTTCCATTATGAAACGAACTCAAATTAGAGTCTTTTTTAAAAAGATCCATTAAAATTGGATTCTTATAAAATGAATCGAAAAGAGGAATCTCTATCATCAAATAAAATTTAGAAGAAATTTAAGAATACATTACTAATTTCTTTATCCCGAAGCTAAAAAAAATATGAATGAAAATATTAAATTAGAAAATATTATAGGAATATGAAACATGTTCAATCTTTGAAAAATACTTTGGGTCCGGGAATTTTATTTGCCAGTACTGCAATTGGAGTGTCTCATTTGGTTCAAAGTACTAAAGCTGGAGCAATGTTTGGATTTGGGCTGTTATGGGCTGTAATTGCAGCTAACGTATTAAAATACCCATTCTTTGAGTTTGGTTCACGATATGCAAATGCTACAGGCACAAGTATTATTGAAGGATACCAAAAACTTAGCAAATGGGCATTGTGGACCTATTTTATAATAACTATTTCCTCCATGTTTTTTGTATGTGCTGCTGTTGGAAAAGTGACAACAGGATTTATGGAGAATTTATTTCATTTAGATAAAATAGGTCTTAGTAGTAGGGCTTCAAATATTTTAGTTTTTGTTATTTGCGGAGGTATTTTGATTATCGGAAAATTTAAAATACTAGACAAACTGATTAAATTAATAGGAATAGTTCTTTTACTATCTACTCTTACTGCCTTTGTGATTTGTCTTTTTCATGGACCTATTAATAAAAGTATAGATTTAATTAGTGAACAGTCCATAAGTAAAGATGCTTGGTTTTTTTTAATTCCTTTAATGGGTTGGATGCCAACTGCTGTTGATTTGAGTTCATGGAATAGCTTATGGACCGTGGAAAAAATTAAAAGTTCTAACTACCACCCTGCTTTAAAAGAAACACTTTTTGAATTTAATTTTGGTTATGTAATCTCTGGTATTCTTTCAATTTGTTTTGTTACTCTTGGAGCATTTTTAATATATGGAACTTCTGAAATAATTGAAAAATCTAGTGACTTGTTTGCCCATCAAATAGTAAATCTATACACAAAGATATTTGGAAGTTGGAGTTATCTAATTATTGCATCTAGTACTTTTTCAATCATGTTTGGAACCTGTATTGCTGTATTTGATGGATACGGTAGAGTACTTAATAAAACAACAGATCTTCTTTTCCCAAAGCACACAAAAGCAAAAAATAAATATAGTATATGTATTCTAATTTTAATTATAGGAACTTTCTTGATAACCTATCAATTTGACAAATCTGGCGATTTTGGAATTCTAGTAAATTTTGCAACTTCCATCTCTTTTCTAATTGCCCCTATAATTGCAATTTTTAATTATTTAGTAGTCAATAGGTATTTAGATAATAAATTTAAACCTCCTAAATGGTTAAACTATTTATCCATAATTGGAGTTTTATATTTAATCCTATTTTCAATTTTGTATCTTTTTAAAAATTATCTGTTTACATGAAATATTTATTTAGCTGTCTTTTACTCACAGTAATTTCATTCTCTAGCATATTTGCACAAAAATTAACTACATCTTCCACTTATCTAAAACGTAAAGTTAATTTGAAAGGAAATATAGACTATTGGAAAGCAAGTGTTCAATCCATGCAAATGACAAATCCTGGAGGTAATTCGTACAACGATTTTTTAATAATCCAAAAACAAATTCAATCGCAAAAATATCCTAGAAAAAAATCATTACAATCTATAAGTAAATCTTCAAACATTCCATCTTTTAATATTGAAAATGGGTTTGAGGGAAATTTATATAATAACAAAGTTCCCAATGACAATACCTTGGCTATTTCTAATGATGGTATTATTCTAGCTGGAATTAACTCTTCTTATATAATTTACGATACAAATAATGACTCCTTACTATTAAGCAGTACCTTGAATTCAATGACCTTAGATTTTATGAATTTAAGATTTGTTAAAAAATACGATCCAAAGTTTATTTATGACCATAAAGAAGACAGATTTATTGTCATATTTCTAGTTGGAAACAAACCACTTAACAGTCATGTTTGTGTAGCTTTCTCCTCAACAAATAACCCAATGGACGACTGGAATGTGTATATGTTAGAAGGCGATGCTTTATCCACTGGTCATTGGACAGATTATCCAGCTATTTCTGTCACAGAAGATGATTTATTTATAACAGGCAATTTATTGTTAGATGGAGTTAGTTGGCAACTTGGGTTTAATCAATCTATTATTTGGCAAATTGATAAGGAAAATGGTTATTCAGGTGCAGATTCTCTTTCATTCAATCTATGGTCTGATATAAAAGATGACTCAATCAACATAAGAAATATTCATCCAGTAAGAGGGGCAAGAGAACTACAAGATAAAAACCAATATTTACTAAGTAACAAGAACTTTTCTTTGGAAAGTGATAGTTTGTACCTAATAAAAATTGAGAATAGCCAAAGATCTTTAAACTCCGAATTATCGATTCAAAGAATTACTTTGGATGACCATTACTTTTTAAGTCCCAATGGAAAACAATACAATGGAAAAGAATTGGCTACTAATGATTCTAGAGTTTTAGGAGGAATTATTGACAAAGATTGGATTCAATTTGTACAACACTCTATGGATACAAATTATGGAACAGCTGGGATTTACCATGGAATAATTTACAATTACGATACTAACCCTTATGTAGAATCTAGAATCATTTCAGATTCAATTATAGATTTTGGATATCCAAATATTGCCTCTACAGGGATAAATCCTAACGAAAAAGAATGCGTAATCGGATTTAATTACACTTCAATTAGCGATACTAATGGTGTATCGTGTGTCTATATGGATAATAATGAAATATACAGCAACTTTACAAAGCTACATAGAGGAAATAGAGCGATAGACAGACTTAATGGAAATATAGATAGATGGGGAGACTATAGTGGAATTCAAAGAAAATACGATGATCCATGCAGAACCTGGATTTCTGGTATGTTTGGAAAAATCGGTAGCAATGGTAGCTGGATAAGTAGTATTTCTACATCAGATACATGTAGAGAACCTCTCCCACATTTATTTTTAGAACCAGCATATAATCAAGGTGTTTTATTTCCAAATCCAAGTAAAGACTTTGTTAATTATGATTTTACTATTGAAAAAGATTTAGATTTAAAAATTTCTATTTTTAGTATTGAAGGTAAATTAGTAACTGTGCTTTATAACGATTTAGTAAATAGTGGACCTAATAGACTTAGCTTCGACATTACCAATCTTGGGGTTGGTAGCTATCTGTTAATAATAGAAAATAATGACAATAGGTTATTCACTAAAAAACTAATTAAAAACTAAATTAATTGGTCTCTGTAT
This sequence comes from Flavobacteriales bacterium, assembly GCA_038108155.1. Classification (GTDB taxonomy): domain Bacteria; phylum Bacteroidota; class Bacteroidia; order Flavobacteriales_D; family Parvicellaceae; genus MED-G20. The sequence continues at coordinate 10,914 of JAYNHP010000020.1, forward strand.
CCCATATGAATTGGCTAATTACCCCTCCATTTTTGAAATAACTCACACCATATTTAGATTTCACTTTTTTATATTCAGAACCTTTATTTCCACTTACAACAATTCTAACTATAGTTAACTCTGTAACATCTCCGTTAGAATCTTTTCGCTCGTAGATTTTCTCCGTGATTCCCTGAGGAAACTGTTGTGCTAATTTTTGAGTATTAATGGAAGAAGCTTTTTTAACCGAAATTCCCTTAGACTCTTCAAGAAATTGAGCTGTTATATAATCTGAATTAAGGTCAGATTTATTGAACTGACTATGAGATGCGAGGTAGCTATCGGAATATATTTCTAGATTGAAAGTGTTTGAAACCCTTCCATCTTCACGGTTTTCACCATCTAAAGCTAACTCGTCTTGATACATCTCATTAATAAAATGAAGATTGTAAACTTTATCAGTACTAACATCAGCCCATATTGAAGCCTTAGAAAGTTCTTTGTCTAAATAATGGTCTAAATTAAGGGAATTGGTATTTCTAAGCTCGTCTGCTATCAAAGAAAAATCATTTAGTTTGGAAATAATTGTTTGTGAATTTTCAAAATTACTGTAGGTATTATTAATACTTTTAATATTAATAGATGAATTTTTATTGAAAAAATCATTTTCATAATATCCAAAAGATGGAATAGTTTTAGTTTGTCTGGTCTCATCTAAGTTGGTTGTATTACTATTAAAAAGACCTAGCATATTTTCTGTAAAAACATGAAAGTTATATGTAGAATTTTCAGAATGACCCTCCTCTTCTTCACTTACAATTGAAAGATTTTCTTTGTAAGTATCAATTTTATCAATTAAAAGATCTCTATTACTCGTTCTAGCAATATTTTCAATTTCAAAGTCTGTAAATAACAATTCGCTTTGTATAGAATTTGAATAGGTAGTTGAAATTCCTCTATTCATCCATTCCAAATCATTAACAGACTTATTGTCATAAAATTTATCAACAACCAAATCATTTTTAGCAATTATTTCTGATCTGAAAACCTCTTTATTTTCAAGTAATTGGTTTTGTGTTTCGATTTTGTTAAAATTCCTTGTTGTATTTTCCAAAGAAAACAAATAAATCTCTCCCATATTAGACATATTCATTTCCTTGTAGTCCACAACTTTTGGAATATTGTTCCATCTAGAGTCATTACTATTTTCAAAACTTTTCTGGATATTTTTATAAAAAATACTTACTTGATCGTTTTGTAGACTTGTTTTTAATTCTTGTTTAGACCTATTTTTAACTGAAAATTGTTCTGCAACACTTTTTTTGAAGTCAGCATTTTCTCCCAATTTATCGAAGTCGTCTGATTTTTCAGAACCCATCATTCTATCTATCTGTTCCTCACTATATTTTCCAGAAACTTCTTTTCCATACATTAAACTGTAACTATTTAGAATTGATTGGTTACTAGATAATCCATTGGAAGCATCTTGGTCCATAAGCTTGTTAATCTCAGCTACTTTTCCAATATGTTCTTTTCCTTCTGGATTCACCTTAGAGGCGTTCTGAAAGGATTCAATTGCTAGAGAATAACTTTTAGAGGAAATATATCTTTTGCCTTGCTTAATTAGGGAATTGTATTGATTTATTTTCTCAATATTATTGAGAGCAGTTATTTTGGCCTCAGAAACTTGTTTTATCTTTTCTTTTGGTTCAGTTTCATCTGGTAAAACAGACCATGCTTTTCTATAATACATTATAGACTTATCATAATTTTTATCACTAAAAAACTTTTCCGCTTTGGCTATTAAATCATCGTATTTTTTCTTAGACTTATTACTAAATTGATCAACCATTAATTTTTCTATTTCTGCAATTTTTAAATTAGGGTTTGGGTCGTTGGGCAAAATTTTACTTGCTTGTAAATAAAATTCTTTTGCTTTACCTAACTGATTATTGGCTTTAGCGTCTTCAGCTTTAAGAATCAAAGCATCGAACCTATTTTTTAAGGTAGTATTTCTCTTTTCATCATTTTCTCTACTAGAAATCTCTGATAACAATTGATTTATTTCAACAATTTTTTGATTAGGATAATCATTGTTGAAATCAATTTCTCTAGCTTTTTTATATAAATCTCTTGCTTCAACATACTTTTTATTATTGAAATTTTCATCTGCAATTTTAATTACATTGTCATATTCCATTTTGGTTTGGTCCTCTCTCTGCTTGATTAAAGCTTTTTCAATGATTGCGATTTGTTCGCCTGGATATGAATTTTGAGGGAGAATTAATTTGGCTTTTTGATAAGCTAACTTTGCTTCTAAATATTTGTTTTCGTCTCTCAATGCATCTGCTCTAGAAATTATATTTTGATAATTCTTTTCTACTTCTTCTTTAGACTGAATCTCTTCTAATTTCAATTTAATTTCAGAAAGTTTCTTTTTTGGATAGTATTCGTTGCCAAATAAATTTAGAGCCTCTTGGTATTTGGATTGAGATTCAATAAAATTATTTTCTGTAAATAATTGATCGGCATTTTTAATCAATTCTTCATATTGACTTCTTTTAGATGCTTTTTGGTCACTTAAAGATTTTAAATCATTTAATTTTAAATTAATTTCTTCAATTCTTTGGTTAGGATACTCTTTATCGTAAATATTTTTTGCAGATATATAATTATTTAGAGCATCTTCATAACTCTCTGAGCTAAACTCTTTATCAGCCTGGCTGATTAATGTTTGGTACTCATTATCTTTAGATTCTTTTTCAATTATTAATCTTTTAATCTCTCTGATTTTCTGGATTGGATAAGATTCATTAGGAGATATTTCATTTGCTTCATCGTATTTTTGTATGGCTTCGTCGTATGACGAGTCTAACAAGAACTTATCAGCAGACTTTATCAACTCTTGATACTGACTTTGGATATTTGAATTTACTTGTTCAGTTATCTTAATTTTAATTAGATCAATTTGTTGTTTTGAATAAGTATCTAAGGTTTTAATTTTATTTGCCATCTTATACTTATCTATTGCCTCTTCCCATTTCTCATTGTCTCTTAATTTATCAGCTTGGGTAATTAATTCTTTAAAAGAACTATCCAATTGGTTTAATTTCTGCTTTTGATCTATTAAAACGTTTAAGTGTTTCAACTTTTGATCTACTGTTGAGTTCTTTGGGAAAAGCTCTTTTGCCTCTAAATATTTAGACTTTGACATATCAAATTCTTCAGTTTTCAAGGATTTATCACCCTGACTGATTAGTGAGTTAAATTTTTCTAATTTTTCTTTTGATTCTGCCAACAAAGCTTCTTGCTCATTAATTTTTTGTTCAATTATTTCTAATTGCTTTTTTGGATATTCTTGACTTTCATCAACTGACAATGCATTGTTATAAAACTCTTTGGAAAGCTTCCAGTTTTGACTTTTAAAACTAGCATCCGCATTTTTAATAAAATCTGAATATTTCTTTTGTAATTCCTTTTGTTGATTGGCAATATGGGTAATTTTTATGTTTATCTCATTAATTTTTTGATCTGGATAGCTTTCATCTTCTTTAATCTTTTTAGCTGACTGATAGCTTATTAAAGCTTCCTCAAATTTAGCTTCGTTAAATAGTCCATCTGCTTTAAGTATTTCTGCTTGATAAGCCTTATTAGACTCTTCCATTTTGATTTTAGCATCAGCTATCTCCTTTAGCTTTTCTTCTATAAAAGAAATTTTACTAATTGGATATTTTTCGTCGCTTTTAAGATTAAGAGCTTGTTGATAGGAAGCTTTGGCCAATTGATATTCTAAGTTATTTAACTGATTATCTGCTGTTTTTAAAATATTTTCATACTTACGGTCATTTTCAGAACTTGCAATTTGATCTTTAATACCCTGTTCAGCAACTTTAATTTGTTCTGTTGGGTGAGGTTCATTGGGTTTTATTTTTAAAGCCTTTTTATAATTAATAATTGATTCGTTAAAAGACTTTTCCAATAATTGAGCATCTGCTTTAGCAATTAAACTTTTGAATTCTTCTTCACTCTCTTTTTCATTTGCCAATATTTTATTTATATCATTTATTTTATCCTTTGGAGTTCTATCACTTGGATTAATAGTTGAAGCTTCCTTATATAAATCAATAGCTTGTTGGTAATTTTTATTATCCAATGCAGATTTTGCAGCATTCATCTTTAGATTAAATTTTTCTAATATTTCTTTTTGTGCTGCTAATTCATTGGCCTTTTCAACCTGTTTTATTTTGTCGTAAGCAATTTGATTTCCAGGATTTAACTCTTTTGCTTTTTTAAAATTTTCTAAAGCCAAAGTATTGTTTCCTGATGAAAGAGCATTATCTCCTTTAGCAATTAAATCATTGTATTGTTTGTTTAGTTCTTTTTCTTGATTAATAAGCTCTAAGTTTTTCTTCGCTTTTTTAATCTTATTTTCTACCAAATCATCTTTATGAATTTTTAAAGCTTCTTCGTATTTCAAAATTGCTAAAGAATAATCTTCCTTATTTAATGCATTATCTCCTTCAGATAAGAACTTTTTAAATTGTGATTCTTTTAACTTTGCCTGTTCCTCAATCGCTTTAAAGTGTCTGTCAATTTCGTTTTTTCTTTGTTTATTATACACATTATCCAAAGTTAAATTGCCATCAATAATTCTAATTTTACCAACGTGCTGATCTGAAACAATAGAATAATCTATACCAGGCTGTTTACTTTGAAGTGTAATTGGTATGGCAAATGGTTGGGTACTTTGTTCCTCTTTAAAATAACCACTTTTAGCATCTATTAGAATAGATTTAGTTGCATGGTTATCTTTTGAAAAAGTTATTATATATATGTATCCATAAGGAATTTCTACAGCATCATACTTACCTTTAGTAGAAGTAGTAACAGACTTAAAAACTTGATTATCTTGTTTTATTTCAACTTTAACTCCACCTAGTTTTTGATAGTTATCATCATTTACACTACCAGCAATAACAATGAAGGGATCTGAAGCACTTTGAGAGTAAATAAAGGAAGTGCTTAGACCAATATGTAAAACAATAAGAGCTAGTATAAAACGCTTCAAATTAATGTGTTTCTACAAATATCAACAATTAATGTGTATCTATCAACTATAATACTTTCAAATAACTAACTAAAAACTATGGAAAAGGTTTAAAAATTGAGTTATTTGAAAATTGCTCTAGCAATTGCCAAAGACTTTTCAAGAGAAACATCATCAAGTTGTAAATTTTCAGATTTACCGTTCAAAAATTCAATCATTTTTTCGGTAGCCATATTTCCAACTAAATCATCTTTTGCCATTGGACATCCGCCAATACCAAGAATAGAGCCATCATATCTATTGCAACCTGCATCGTATGCAGATTGGAGTTTGTCCAAATAATTATCTGGACTTGAGTGAAGATGAGCACCAAATTCAACATTTGGAAATTCTTCTATGAGCTTGCTAAAAAGCCAAGTTATTACATGTGGAGTACTAGAACCAATAGTATCACTTAAAGATAAAATATCAATCCCAAAGTCGTTTAATAACTTTTCTACCCAGTGAGCTACAATATATATACTCCACTCATCACCATAAGGATTACCAAAAGCCATAGAAAAATAAGTCACTAACTTTTTATTATTTTTTATACATAAATTCTGAATTTTTTCTAATCTTAGAAGAGATTCTTTGATACTAGAATTTATGTTTCTTTTTTGAAAAGTTTCAGAAATTGAAAAAGGGAAACCTAAATATGTAATTTCGTCATATTCAACAGCTTCTTTAGCACCTCTTTCATTACCAACAATAACCAGTAACTTGGTAGGAGAATTGCCTATGTTCAGACTTTTAATTACATCCGAAGTATCAGCTAATTGAGGAACTTTTTTCTTTGAAACAAAACTACCAACATCAAGAGTGTCAAAGCCAACTTTTAAAAGTTCGTTAAAATATTCAATCTTTTTCTTAGTAGGAATAAAACTTGAAAAACCCTGCATAGCGTCTCTAGGACACTCAATCAATTTCATAGGGAATTTATTTTGGTTAAGGTACCAAAAGCTGTTTTACAGTTTTGCTATTGTTAATATTGGTTGAAAGAGAATATATGCCAGAAGATAAATCAATTTCACTTAAGTCAAGTACTAGTTGGGTGTAATTTGGTCCATAAAATCCAGCATTTAACAATACTGACTTGCTGTAAATTAACTGACCTAAGGGATTGAATATTTCAAAGTAAGTTTCCTGATCTTCTAATAATTCGAAAATTAAATTTACTTGATGATCAGAGTTTATAGGATTGGGACCAAAAAGAAGATCTTCAGAATTTCCAAGAGGGTCAACGGGTGGATTTGTTGTTCTTAGCTGACCAAAATATGGGGTTTTGTTGTAAGCATTAATAACAATACTTAAAGTGTCAATGGTGTTAATTGAATCAAAATTAAAATCTACTTGGCCATTTAAGACAATACTTTTTCCAATTAGAGAATCTCCGTTCCAAAGAGTAACAGCAGCATTTTCAACATCACACAATATAGTAGTTGATGTTAATCCAATTTCTTCTGTTTCGCTATGCTCCACAACAAAATCACTAGGAATATCGGATCTAAAAAGGGTTGCTGGATCCCCAAATAAAACCCAAGTTTCAACAACTTCTTTTCCTGGATTTGGATAATCATCTAACATTTTCATTTGCCCACTGTAAAAAAGAGCTCCTATAGAGTGCATTTTATTATTGGGATAAGACTCTACTAAAATATCTACTATTTCATCTTGAGAAGCCATAGGAGGTGCCCAAGACATTAGAATAGAAGAACCTGCGGCAGCTATTGCACCAGTAGGAGAACCAGAACTACTTGCTCTTTGCCATGCTTCAGAAATACAAGTCCCGGATGTAAAAGTTCCATTATTGCAAGCAACTGAAACTACAAATGGGTATTTGCCATTATTTGTTGCAGAATTGATATGAGAACTTGAATAGTTTCCAGATGAACATGAATTTATATCTCCATGACCAGTATAATTAAATAGTGAAATGCCGCCATTTACTGCATTAGAAATTATAGTGGAATTTGGATTTCCATTGGCATCTTCTCCACCATGAGATCCATCGTAAAATTCGAAGACATTTTGGTAGCCATAGTTCAATAAATCTGTTCTTATATTTCTTAAATGTTGCCAATCTGCTTCCCCATCATCTCCGTATCCAGCACCTTCATTAGATCCTAGTCCAATTGCATTTAAATAATAGTCAGAAGTATCTGGGTTTGTTTCGTATTCTAAATTTCTTTGTACAATGGTATTTAAATCTGTCAAATTAGAGGGACTGAATCTTCCAACATAAATATCTGGATACCAATCGTTAGAATTTGAAATCAAGCCATACTTTGCATCAGACCATTTTGTTTCAGACATCCATCCTCCAGTTGATCCAGCATCATAAGCCGCAACTTTGTTATGGTCTCCAACTAAAAGTAAATATAAAAAGTCAGAATTTTGTTGATAGTAGGTTCTTACATAGTTGTAAATATTGCTCTGGTTATTTCCAATATCTGCAATATCAACTAGAACTACTTCTCTACCCGATTGTTTTTTCCACTCAATAAATGGCGATAATTCATTAAAATATTCAGAAGGAGATATTATTAACATGCTACCTTCTTGCCCAATAGAATTATACCTAGTTGGAATATAATTTAGATAGCGTCTTTGGTAAGAACTTTTTAGCTCATTTAAAATATTTTCATCATTTGTTCTAAGTAATTCGTTATTTCCTTTTACAGTTTTATTAAATTCGATTTTAACAACAATTTTACTGTACACCTTTAGTATTTTTTGAACTGGATTATACTGAAATGGAACAAAGTTCAAAGTTTGCCCCCTCAAATCTCTCTGAATGTAGGGTTCACTAAGTGAAAAAACACTAGATGGATAATCTTGGTCTATTTCATATATAGGACCCTTGTTAAATGGAATTAAACTAGGATTTATATTTCTATACAAATTACCCTTTGAAGGAATTATATTAATGTTTTCAATTGTAGAGTATTTTAAATCTACGATTGTAAAATTACTAACTCCAGTTTCCGGTAGTTGAATATTTGAGGTAAATTTCAATAATTCGGGTTCTCCAAGATTAAGAATGGGACTTCCACCTTCAACTAGTAGTTTCTTGTGCTGGATGGAGTTGATTATTTTGGAGTCAATAAGCGAGTAATTATTGAGCTTATACTCTACAAGAACAGAATTATTATCCTGACTTATTAAATCAATATTGTAGGAATTATTAGCAAAAAAGTTTAAGCTTAATAATAAAAAAAAGTGTATAAAAATATTTTTCATGCTTAAATGTACCAATAATATAAGTTTTTTTTAATGTTGTGAAGATTTTTATTTGAACAATGCAATGTTTTTTTTACAATGAAATCTTAAGTATTATATTCGCAAACAATGAATCACGAAAAAGAAATAATCAAAAGAAGAACTTTTGGAATTATATCACACCCTGATGCTGGAAAAACTACTCTTACAGAGAAACTTCTTCTTTTCGGTGGTGCTATTCAAAGTGCTGGAGCAGTAAAAAATAACAAAATAAAAAAATCTGCTACGTCTGATTTTATGGAAATTGAAAAACAAAGGGGAATAAGTGTTGCTACTTCTGTAATGGCTTTCAATTATAGAAACAAACAAATAAATATCTTAGATACTCCAGGACATAAAGATTTCGCAGAAGACACCTACAGAACTCTTACTGCTGTAGATAGTGTAATTATGGTAATAGATTGTGCAAATGGTGTAGAGGCGCAGACAGAGAAATTAATGGAAGTTTGCAGAATGAGAGATACACCAGTAATTGTTTTTATTAATAAAATGGATCGTGAAGGAAAAGATGCATTTGATTTGTTGGACGAAATTGAATCTAAACTAGGCATAAAGGTAAAACCTATGAGTTGGCCAATTGGAATAGGAGCAACTTTCAAAGGAGTTTACAACATGCATAAAAAAGAACTGAATTTATTTAGTGGTAATAAAACTAGTATAGAAAAGGAAGTTTATAAACTAAATGGAATAGAAGATCCTTCTCTTTCAGATTTTATAGGTGAAGAGGCAACTGAAGTTTTAAAAGAAGAAGTTGAACTAATAGACGGTGTGTATGGTGATTTTAATCAAGATAAATATTTAGATGGAAAAGTTGCACCTGTTTTTTTTGGATCTGCATTAAATAATTTTGGAGTTCAAGAACTTTTAGATTCTTTTATAGAAATATCCCCTACTCCATTAGGCAGAAGTACAGAGTCTAGATCTGTTGAACCATATGAAGAAAAATTTAGTGGATTTGTATTTAAAATTCATGCAAATATAGATCCCAAACACAGAGACAGAATTGCTTTTTTAAGAATAGTTTCAGGAAAATTTGAAAGAAATAAATTTTACTTGCATACTCGACATCAAAAAAAAATAAAATTCCCCAATCCAACAAGCTTTATGGCTTCCTCAAAATCTGTTGTAGATGACGCTTACCCTGGTGATGTAATAGGCTTATACGATTCTGGAACATTTAAAATTGGAGATTCTCTGTCCGAAGGGGAAAAATTGAATTTTAAAGGGATTCCTAGTTTCTCACCAGAAATTTTCAAAGAGATCCAAAACGATGACCCAATGAAAAGCAAACAACTTGACAAAGGTCTTAGGCAATTAACAGATGAAGGAGTAGCTCAATTATTCGTTATGCAACCAGGAAATAGAAAAATTATTGGAACAGTAGGAGAACTTCAATTCGAAGTGATCCAATATAGACTAAAACAAGAATATGGAGCTAGTTGTAGTTTTGTGTCCAGGAATTTTTTTAAAGCATGTTGGATGACTAGTTCAATTAACAACACCATTGAAGATTTTATAAAAAGAAAATCTACGAATGTTGCTTATGACAAAGATGAAAATCCAGTGTTTCTAGCGCCAAGTGCTTTTTTATTAGCACAAGCAGAGGAAGACTACCCAGAAATAACATTCCACAAAACATCTGAGTTTAAACTAGATGAATAGAAAAATTAAATCATTTAATTTAAGAGTTTACGCATTAATTATTGAACGAGATTCTATTCTTGTTAGTAGAGAACTTATTGGTGGAAAATACCTTTATAAGTTTCCTGGTGGAGGTCTACAATATGGGGAAGGATTAATTGAAGGTCTACAAAGGGAAAGTATGGAAGAAATGAATCAAAATCTTAAAAACATTAAGCACTTTTACACAACTGATTTCTTTCAACAAAGTCAATTTGATTCAAAAGATCAGTTAATTGCAATTTATTACAAAGCAAATTTAACTTCGAAAATCAATAATAAATTAAAAGTCCCCATAAAAGACTTTCCAGTATTTGAATGGAAAAAAATAACAGATTTTTCGGCGAAAGACTTGCATTTCCCTATAGATAAGTTTGTCTTTAATCTTTTAAAAAATCATAATATTGACTGACCGTTCAAATCTGTTGTTAAGACATCACTAAAATAATCGTGAAATGGCAAAAGTAATTTAAAATACTCATTTATAGTATCACTAAAATTATCTTCAAAAACCATTTCATCTTGGAAGTTTTTTACAAAAATAAATTGCTTGTATCTCAATAGGTCAATATTTGGATGATTTTTATCAAATCCTTTTGGACAGACCTTTAGTGAATTTCCATGAATAGCTCCCCATTTATTAGTAATTATTTTATTTTCAATGACTTCTCTAAAATAATCTCCATCAGATTCAATTTCTTTTCTTATTCTAAATAAATCATCTTTATTTGGGTTCCAAAAACCACTTGCTATAAAAGTGTTTCCTGGCTGTATATGAACGTAAAACCCACCTCTAAACTTGGGTTTAGTCCTATGAAAAGCTATTGCAAAATGAGTTTTGTACGGTGTTTTATCTTTAGAAAATCGAACATCTTTATAAATTCTAAAAACTTTAAAGGATTCCCAATTAAAATGGTCTTTATTGATATCAAAAAAATTACTGAAATATTCTTTAACATTAGAATTATGGATATCAAAAAAAGACTTATTGTCTTTGAACCATGGCCTATTGTTGTTTTTTTTTAATTTTTTTAAAAATTCAAATATTTCGGGTTGTAAATTCATGCTGTTATTTTTTAAATAAATTATTTAAGTTTTTAAATGCTTTAATTTCTAGGGCATTATTTGAAGGATCTAAGAAAAACATAGTGGCTTGTTCACCTGGAAGATTTATAAACCTAATATAAGGTTCTATAATAAAATTTATTTTCTTAGATTTCAATTTTTCTTTAAAATCTACCCATTGTTTCATGGATAAAACTACACCAAAATGTGGCACTGGTACTCCGTGTCCATCTACATAATTGTGATTAGAAATTGTTTTTTGATTGGTTTCGTGAATAACTAGCTGATGACCAAAAAAATTAAAATCCACCCAATTTTCTGCTGATCTTCCCTGTTGAAGACCCAACGTGGAAGAATAAAATTCCTTTGCTATTTGCAAGTCATGAACTGGAATGGCTAAATGAAAAGGATTTTGTTCAAAAGAATTATTCATGGAATTTTAAAAAATTTAACAATATTTTACAACAATAACTTTTCTCTTAAGTATATTTGTAAAAGTATTAAATTTTAAAAAAAAATTATGTCAAATTTTGTAGGAAAAAAATTCCCAAGTATTGAGGTTGATGCCATGAATGAAATGGGCGATACATTTAAAGTTAACGTTTTAGAAGAAGCAGTTAAAAACAAGAAAAAAGTAGTTCTTTTTTGGTACCCAAAAGACTTCACTTATGTATGTCCTACAGAATTACATGCATTTCAAGAAGCATTACCAGAATTTGATAAAAGAAATACTATTGTAATTGGCGCTTCATGTGATACGCCCGAGGTTCACTTTGCATGGTTGAGCACACCAAAAGACAATGGAGGTATTGAAGGAGTAACTTATCCAATTTTAGCTGATGCCAATAGGAACTTAGCTAATATTTTAAAAGTATTAGATACTACCAACGAAAGATACGACGAAGAATTAGATGCTGTTCAAACTGACGGAAGCAGCACTCCATACAGAGCAACATTTATTCTAGATGAAGATGGGATGGTGTTCCACCAAGGAATGAATTTTTTCCCTGTGGGTAGAAATGTAAACGAATTTTTAAGATTGATTGATGCATATGCACATAACCAAAAATTTGGTGAAGTTTGTCCTGCAAACTGGGAAGAAGGAAAAGATGCAATGAAAGGAAACAGAGATGGTGTTGCGGATTATCTTGCAAAACATTAATGGTTAACGAATTAAATACTGATACTCTTCACGAAGAAATTCAGAGCAACGAAAAAGTTATTGTTCAATATTCTGCCGGTTGGTGTGGAAACTGTAGAATAATGAAACCAAAGTTTAAAAAAATGTCTTCAGAAAATGAAAATATGCATTTTTTGATGGTAGATGCTGAGAAAAATCCAAATTCTAGAAAATTAGCAAACGTTTCTAACCTACCCACTTTTGCTTTTTTTAAAAACGGAAAATTAGTTAATGAAGTACAAACCAACAAAGCAGACGTGCTTTTAAATTTTGTTGATGAGGCTGCCAATCATTAAACATCTTGTTGAATTTATTGAACAAAACGATTCTGACTATATTGAAGAAACAATATCTGTACTTGAGCATTTAACAGAAAATTCGAATATTAAAGACGAAGAAATAGATGTTATAGGAGAACTATTATCTAACCTTTACGGCTCTATTGAAGTTGTTAAAGACATTGAAGATGGTGAAAATAAAAAAAATGCTTTAAATAAATTCATGAAGAGAGTTCAGGGCTCTATTAAATAATCCATTTTTTTAAGAAAAAGAAAAGCCTCTAATTTAGAGGCTTTTTTTTGCAGCGGAGAGACAGGGATTCGAACCCTGGCAACGATTGCTCGTTGACAGCTTAGCAGGCTGTTGCATTACCACTCTGCCACCTCTCCGAATAAGTATGCAAAATTAACATAGTTTTTGAATTGAACAATATTTAATTTATCAATTTCAAATATTAATTAATAATATATATTTTATTAAATTAAGTAGAACAAAAAAGAAAAATTAAAACTAAATTTAAAGATGAAAAAAGTAGTAATAGTAGCAGCAAAAAGAACTCCAATGGGTAGTTTTGGAGGTTCTCTTTCCTCTTTGTCCGCAACAAAATTAGGAGCAATAGCAATTAAAGGAGCTTTTGAGTCAATAAATTTAAATCCCAATTTAATAGAAGAAGTATTTATGGGCAATGTTCTTCAGGCAAATCTTGGGCAGGCTCCAGCAAAACAAGCTGCAATATATGCAGGTATTAATGAAAATACACCATGTACTACTGTAAATAAGGTGTGTGCATCTGGAATGAAGGCAGTTTCATTGGCGGTACAGTCTATAATGACAGGAGATGTAAATATTGTAGTAGCTGGAGGAATGGAAAATATGTCAATGGTCCCCCATTATTACAATGCAAGAAAATCAAAAAAACTTGGAGATGTCAATTTTGTAGATGGATTAATCAAAGATGGTCTTACAGACGTTTATAATGAAGTTCATATGGGCAAGTGCGCCGATCAATGTGCTGAAAAATATAAGATTTCCAGAGAACAACAAGATGAATTTGCAATAGAATCGTATAACAAAGCTGCTCATGCCTCCAAAAATGGGTTATTTGAAGAAGAAATTGTCCCTGTGTCTATTCCTCAACGAAAAGGAGATGCGTTAATAATTAAAGAAGATGAAGAATTTAAAAATGTAAAACTTGACAAAATACCTCAGCTTAAAGCTGTATTTTCCAAAGATGGAACAGTAACTGCTGCTAATGCATCTACTTTAAATGATGGTGCATCTGCACTTATAATAATGAGTGAAGAAAAAGCAAAAGAACTTAATCTTAAACCACTTGTAAGAGTTGTTAGCTATGCTGATGCTTCACAAGAAGCAAAGTGGTTCACTACCTCTCCAGCAATAGCAATCAATAAAGCACTTTCAAAAGCTAATATATTGGCAAAAGATGTGGATTACTGGGAATTAAACGAAGCATTTTCAGTAGTTGGAATTGTTAACACTCAATTATTGGAAATAGATGCCAACAAAGTAGACGTTAATGGAGGAGCTGTAGCACTTGGTCACCCTCTTGGGTCAAGTGGAAGTAGAATCTTGGTAACCCTTATAAATGTCTTGAAACAAAAGAAAAGTAAAATTGGAGCTGCAGGAATTTGTAATGGAGGTGGTGGGGCTTCGGCAATGATCATAGAAAATATAGATGAATAATCTATACTTTAACTAACCAATTAAACTTATCTGGGTGTATTCCCATTTTATATTCTGAAAGGTACTTCAAGACCTTGGTATGAAAATGGTGATCTTTGGACTTAGGAATTGTAAAGTTTTTACCGTTTAGAGAAATATTTGAAATTGGAGCAATTGTAGCAGCAGTACCTGCACCAAAAGCTTCAGTTAAACTACCATTTTTTAGTGCACCAAAAACTTCTTGGACTTCGATTTTTCTTTCTTGAACTTCAATTCCCCAATCTTTAGCGATCTCCACTACACTTTTTCTTGTAATACCATTTAGAATAGTATCACCAGCAATAGGTGTTATCAGGACATTATCTATCACAAAAAGGACATTCATGGTGCCAGCTTCTTCAATATATTTATGTTCTTTTGCATCTGTCCATATTAATTGCCTGAAGCCTTCTTTGGCTGCCAACATTGCTGGATATAAAGCAGCAGCGTAATTACCAGCAGCCTTAGAAAATCCAGTTCCTCCCTGAACGGCTCTAGAATATTTAGTTTCTACTTTGACAGAGACAGGTTCTGTATAATAAGATCCAACTGGACAGGTGAAAATCATAAATTTATAAGAATCTGATGGCTTTATTCCTATGTATGGATCTGTTGCAAAAATAAAAGGTCGTATGTAGAGAGAATGGTCTAGATTTTGTGGAACCCATTTTTTGTCTATTGAAATTAGTTCTAATATGGAATTAACAAAAACCTCTTCATTAATTTCTGGAATACACATTCTTTTATTAGAACTATTGAATCTTCTAGCGTTTTCGTATGGTCTAAATAAAACCACATCTCCATTCTTATCTCTATGCGCTTTCATTCCTTCGAAACAACTCTGTCCATAGTGAATTGCTGAATTGGCAGGAGATAAACTAATATTTCCATATGGCATTATCGTGGGTTTGGACCAATTTCCATTTTCAAAATCCATAGTAAACATATGGTCTGAAAACAATTTTCCAAAAGGTAAATTATCCCAGTTTACTTGTGGTAATCTGCTATTTTTTGTTAATTGGATATTGGTTTGAAAAATATCAACTTCCATTGTCGTGTAACGAAATTATTAGTTTGCAAAAGTACTAAAATAAAAATGAATTTGTGGTAAGTGAACAAAACAATAATAAAGACGCATTAATTAATGTACTTAAAAAGTACTGGGGTTTTGAGGAATTTAGAGACTCTCAAAAAAAAATTATAGACTTAGTTCTTCAAAAAAAAGGGGTTATTGCTCTACTTCCAACTGGTGGTGGTAAATCATTATGCTATCAACTGCCAGCGGTCCTAATGGAAGGAACTTGTTTGGTAATATCTCCCCTTATAGCATTAATGGAGGACCAAGTAAACCAGCTTCTTAAAAGAGGAATAAAAGCAGCATATATCAATTCTTCGCTTCATTACAAGGACATTGACAGAATATTGGATAATGTTATTTATGGAAACATAAAAATTCTTTACCTATCTCCTGAAAGACTAAATACTAATCTATTCATAGAAAGATTTAAGAAGATGAATGTAAGTTTTGTAGCAGTGGACGAAGCACATTGTATTTCTGAATGGGGAAATGATTTCAGACCAGAATATAGGAATATTTCAATCTTAAGAACATTGAATAAAGACTTGTCATTCATTGCTCTAACTGCAACCGCAACCCCTGATGTTATAGACGATATAGAAGAGCAACTTTCTTTCAAAGAATGCAATAAAATAAAGAAATCATTTATTCGAAATAATATCAATTACAGTGTAGTAAATGCATTTAATAAAGAAAAGGTTCTAGTGAAATTACTTACCAATGAATGTTCTATAATTTATGTTAGAAATAGAAAAAAAACAAAAGAATTATCCAAATTTCTAAATAGTAAAAATTATAAAACAGATTATTACCACGCTGGACTAGATTTTAAAGAAAGATCTGAAAAACAGAACAGATGGATTAAAAATGAATTTGATACAATGATAGCCACCAATGCATTTGGAATGGGCATTGACAAACCGGATGTTAAGACTGTTATTCACTTTGACTTACCTGACACTTTAGAAGCTTTTTACCAAGAATCTGGAAGAGCTGGTAGAAATGGAATTGCCTCCTACTCTATTATTTTAAAAGACGATCAGGATATTGAAAATTTAAAAAAAAGAATCAAAATAAATTTCCCCAATATTGAGGATATTAAGAGAGTATTTCAAAGTATTGTCAATATTCATCAAATAACTATTGGCTACTTTTCAGATGAAAAGTTTGAAATAGACATTGACATTATTTCAAATAACAACAAGCTTTCTAGGTCAATCACCACTCAATCTATTAAATATTTAATAAACGAAGGATATATTCAACAAACCAACGATTATCAATATTCAATGGCTCAAATAACAATGCCTATCCATAGGCTAAATCAATTCTTAAATTCATACAAAAATTTTGAAGAAATAATTGATGTATTAATAAGAAGCTATTCCAATATTAATGAACAAATGGTTAGAATAAGTGAAACAGTTATATCCAAGAGATTGAATATTAAAAAAGAGGAAACAATAGAATTATTAAATAAACTTCACCAGCAAAAAATACTCATTTACAAAGCAAAAAAATCTAATTATACCATCAATTTTTCTATTCCAAGACCAAACATAAATCACTTAAGTCTTTCCAAAAAATATTTGAATTTCAAAAAAGTTAAAAATGAAAAAGCCAATCAATTAATTAACTATGTAAACCAGAAAATAGAGTGCAGAAATATTAACATTCTTAAATATTTTGGAGAACATAAAAGTGAAAAATGTAAAAACTGCGACAATTGCAATATGGGATTGAAAATTAAAAACAATTCTGATAAAGTAGTAGAAAACGCAATAGTTTTCTTGTTAAATTACGAACCAAAATCTCCAAGCTTTATCTATAAGCAGCTAGAAGAAGTAATAGAAAAACAAAGGTTAAACTCTATTTTAAAAAAAATGATTTTAGAAGAAAGCATTCTTAGAGACCAAAACAACTTACTGTATATTAATCAATAATTCCTTTAGTTTTCCTTAGTTCTTTAACCTCACAATAATGGCATTTGTTGTCTTTGGACTTAAATAAGTTATTCATTTCACAAAATAACTCACCAAGAGAATCAAAACTTTGCTTATAAAACAATCCAAAACCTTGGGTATAGTTGGATTGATTTTGATTAGAAAGATCGTATTCGTTGGACTTGTTATAGGCATGGACTCTAATATTGCCCTTACTATTTAGTTTATATTCGATATTCACATCTCCAATAAATGAATTTGGATTTTGAGTAATACTATTAGACTGAGACATTCCTAGATTTGTTTCTACAGTTAAACGATCGTTGAATTGCTGAGTAGACATTGCAACAGATAATTCTTCATTCGATAACTGATTACCTAAAGTGTAGTTAAACCCTATATCAAACTCATCTGTAAATGAAGAAATCATATTTCCTAACTGATTAGATAATACTTCACTAGTTGAAATATCGTAAGACTTTACATTATTACCTAAATTAAGATGGTTAGGAGTAATAAATTGATTTAAAATTAAAAGAGAAAATACTTGCTTATTTAGCTCTTCTGTATTGGATAAAACTCTTTTAAGTGCTGTTTTAACCGATTCGTTTCCATTAGGAACATCGATATTAAATTTTATATCTGGATTCATTAAATTATTTTCTAATTCAATATCCACATCTACCATGCTTTTGTGCTTCCAATTTTCTCTTTCAATTTCTGGCATTATGTTATACAAACTAGTTCTTAAGGGATATCTTGCACTCATATCTATTTTGGCATTATAAGGATCTCCTAGCCAAGTTAGGGTGCCTCCCTTTATTAAATCAAACTTTTTATTTATAAAGTCTTTCAATGTAAAGACATACTCTCCCTCATTAATAACATAATTACCATACATAGTTAAATCGTAGTTTTGATCAATATTTAATTGGATGTTCCCTTGACCACTAGATTTCATTTCGTCTCCTACCAAATCGTCAAATATCAGCTTTACCTCTGCCTGGTCTGTAATTTCTAAATCAATATCAATATTCATTTTCTCTTTAGAGAAAATTGGTTTTTTAATTGTTTCAGAACTATTGGTATCCTTATTGATAAATGATATGAAATCGTGAAGGACAACTTCTGAAGAACCGTATAATGGAATATTTAAAGAGGATCCCTCTTCTGTTATTGCATTTACATAAATTGATAAATTTTCAATAGAATCGTAACTTATATCAGCTGAACCAGTCATAAATACCTTGCCATAATAATATGGATTTTCAGAAAATGAATTGTTCATGACCATTATTGGCTGGTCAATTTCTAAAGAAATATTTAATGAATAATCTATGAAATTATCGTGGTGGTAATTACCATTAATAGTTCCAATATTATTTAACTCGTCTAAAAAATTACCATTAGAAATTTCAATTGCATCATCTTTGACCAGAAGGTTGCCATTTACTTTAAAACGAGTATCGTATTCCGTTAATTTCAATTCTCCATTGTAAAGAGATAAATCTCCGTTAAATTTGGGATGAAAGGGATCACCAGAGATAGACAAATCTCCATATAAAAGCCCCTGCAGATTGGAAAGAATTGTATTGGGGAGGAAAGGACTTAAAAAATCAATATTTGTACTGTCAAACTTAACTATACCATCTAACTTTTTATCATTATTGGGATAAAAGTAGCAATCAATTAATTGAATTTCCTTATGGTTGTTTTCGTTTACTAACCCGCCATCTAGAATAAATTTATTAGAGCTATCTACCCATAAAGAATGGAAATTAAGATTTCCAATTGGGAAAAAATTAAATATGAAATTATCAATATTAAATTCATTAAATAATTGAGGATTATAAAGCAACGATTGAAAATTAATCTGGGCATTTAAAATACCTTCCATAGTGGTATTTTTTTGGTTAAAACCGAATAAAAACGGTATAGAACTTAGTTGAAAATCTTGTATTTCAAGTGATAGACTGTCTATAACTTCTCGACCTATATTCCCATTTAAAATAATTGTCTGATTAGCATTGGAAAGTAGAATTGAATCTAAGAAATATTTATCATTCATATACTTTATAGAAGGATTTCCTTGCATATTCCAATAACCTACAGACGTATCAAATAGATAAAACTCTTCAAGATTTGCAAAAATTATTTTTGAACTTTTAAAATCTATAATTGAACTTAGCTTTCCAAGGGAAATAGAATCGTTATTGTTCCAAACTAATGAAGTATTTACAATATTATTTTTTGCGGTAGTTTGTAATTCAATATTTTGAAAATTTATTATATTATTGTCTACAAACTCTCCTACAGACAAAATAAATTTTAGATTACTGTCTAAATAAATATCTTTTGAATCTTTAATATCTAAATTTAGATTCTTTAAAATAAAGTCGTCATACTGAATTTTATTAGAGTTTAAACTAAAATCTAATAGTTCTTTTTCTCCATTGAAAGAAAATCTTAAGTTAGATGCTTTTGCAATATCTAAAGATGGAAAAAAGACAGCTGATAACTTGGTAAAATCTAGAATTTCTAAATCAAAATCAACATATTGTTTGCTTGGAAAATAATCTGAAGGTTTTGATAAATTTGGAAAAATAGTAGCGAATAAATAATTTAAATCTTTGTTTAATTGGTCAAACTTAAAATCTCCAGAAATATTAAAAGAAACAAAGTCAGAATTGAAATTTAATATATGATTATAATTATTTGACTGCGAATCAAAATCAATATTTCCAAAATTATAGGTTTCACCATTTTCAACAAAGACAAGTTCTTCCATATTGGCAAATCCAGTGAAATCTTTCCAATCATTTCCAAATCCATTTAAATAAGTTTTAAATGAAGCTACACCATCTGGATGATTTTCTAAAAAGCCGATTTTTCCAAGAAATGCATTTTTAATATCCATAGAAAAGTCAAATTCTGTCTCTGGATTATTTAAATCTACATACCCATTAAAGTCAAGATGAATGAATTTATCTATTAGCTCGATTTGACCAATAAAAGATTTGTTTTTAAAGGCGCCCGTAATATTTAAATCTTCATATTTATAATCATTGTATGTAAAATCAGACAAGTATCCATTTATTTTTAAATCAACATCTTGTTTATAAAGACCTTTCCCGTCAATTTCAAAATGAGCATTAAAATTTTCATTGTTTTTGTTATCTAATAATGAAATTCCTGAGATTTTTTTTGCATCAATATTAAAATGGTAAAATATTTCTGATGAATTATTTTTAAAGAAATGCAAATTCCCTATAATTTCTCCAGTTGAAGAAACAAATTCTAAATTTGACTTTATTTCATCATTATTACCATTTCCTGAGATTTGGAAATCGAAATTATTTATTTTCTCAAGCTGTTTTAATGCTAATGGAGGAATTTTTAAATTTATATTTTCTTGAAGAGATATTAAATCATTTACCAAAATGGTATTGGATTCTACATTAAAAAAATAAGATACTAAATTTTTATTTGAAAAATCTTTAATTTCAAAATCCCCCTCAATAGATGAGTTTTGATAGATGAGTGAAAAATCTTCTAACTTAATTGAAGAAGAGGAACCTGAAAAATCGGTGCTAAAATTAAAGTTTAGAGCAGAATCAAATTTTTTATTAAAAAACAAATTATAGTCTACACTTGAAAGTTGAGTCTCTATATTTTCCAACTGTATAAAGTCGTTTCTAAAATCTAAATTTATATTTATGTTGTCGGAATTAAATATACTATTTGGTGTTTTTAATTTTAAATTAACTAGATTAAATTTGGTGGAATCTAAATATAAATCGGCATTTAAACTTGATATATTAAAACCTTTTTCATGTTGAAATTTGACATCACTTATTTTTGAAAAAAATAAATTATTGTCTAATGAAATATTATTTAATAATAAGTTTAGCTTATTTATTTTAAAATTCTGAATATCAATATTTTGAATTTCTTTTATACTATTTTTTGAAAGGTGATAAAATTGACTATTCTCAATTTTAAATTGATTTATCAAAAGCTGATAATCCTTACTTTCTCTTTGATTTTTTTTAAAGCTATTTAACAAAAACTCTATTTCGTATTTTTTCTTGCCAGGGTTTTTTCTTAAAACAATTTCTGCATCTTTAAAAATCACTTGATTAATTATAAATTTTCTGTCCAGCCAGTTAATATCTTGAATATCCACTACCACTTTTGGTACAAACAAAACAGTATCTCCATTTAAATCAGGAATAAATATTTTATTTAATTGGAGGTTAGAAAACCCATTTAAAGAAACTTCTTCTAGACGGATGTCGGAATTTATCTCGCTACTTAAGTAATTTGTAAACTCTTTGGAAATTTTATTTTGAAAAAATGAAAATCTAATTAAGAACAAGAATAATATTATCAAGAAAATTGAAAACTCTATTAGATTAATAGTCAATCTAATTAAAATGGAATTGGTATTTTTGAAGTATTCTTTCAACTAACAATAATGAATGTAGACAAAGATAGCATCATTCTCGGTATAGAGTCAAGTTGTGACGACACCTCGGCAGCAATTCTTATTAATGGAGTTGTACACTCCAATGTTACAGCTAACCAATCCATACATGAAAAGTATGGAGGGGTTGTCCCAGAATTGGCTTCTAGAGCACATCAAGAAAATATTGTTCCTGTAGTTTCGACTGCTTTAAAA
>JAYNHP010000021.1:0-32131 GCA_038108155.1 Flavobacteriales bacterium
CTAGTAGAAAGTCTAATGCGAAAAGAAGGTCAACTGGGTTTATTAGCAGTAAGTGTCCCTGAAAAATACCAAGGCCTTGGAATGGGATTCAATACCGGAATGCTAATTTGTGAAGAAATATCGAGCTTAACGGGGTCAATGGCTACTGCTTTTGGTGCCCACACAGGGATTGGAACACTTCCTATTTTATTGTACGGAACCGAAGAGCAAAAGAACTACTATTTACCAAAAATATCTTCTGGAGAATGGATTTCTTGTTACAATCTTACAGAGCCAGATGCAGGTTCAGATGCAAACTCTGGAAAGACAAAAGCTGTCTTAAGCTCAGACGGAGAACATTATGAAATAACTGGTCAAAAAATATGGATTTCTAATGCAGGTTTTGCTCATGTATTTATAGTTTTTGCGAGAATAGAAAATGACAAAAATATTACTGGCTTTGTATTCGAAAAAGACAAAGTAGAAGGATTAACATTAAATCCAGAAGAAGCTAAACTAGGAATTAGATCTTCATCTACCAGACAAGTGTTCTATAATAAAGTTAAAGTCCCAAAATCGGCAATGTTGGGCAAAAGAGGAGAAGGATTTAAAATTGCCATGAATTCGTTAAATGTAGGTAGAATAAAATTAGGAATTGCAGTTACAGGTGCTTCCAAAAAAGTAATTAACTATGCAATTGGTTATGCTAATGAACGAAAACAATTTAAAACACCAATTTCTTCCTTTGGTGCAATTCAATTCAAACTTGCTGAAATGGCTACCAAAACTTATGTTGCAGATGCAGGAAACTACCGTTGTGGTCAAAATATTGAAGACAATATAAAAAGATTGGAGTCTGAAGGATTAGCTCTTCAAGATGCAAAACTTCAAGGAGTTGAAGAATATGCTATAGAATGTGCTATTCTAAAAGTTTTTTCCTCGGAGGTAGTTCAATACACATCTGATGAAGCTGTTCAAATATATGGTGGAATGGGTTTTTCTGCTGAATCTGAAGTAGAGGCATGCTACAGAGATGCGAGAATTTCAAGAATTTATGAAGGAACTAATGAAATTAACCGATTACTGATTGTTAAAATGGTATTAAAAAAAGCAGTTACAGGTGAAATAGATTTTTTTGGACCAGCTAAAAATGTTGCAAAAGAATTAATGAGTATTCCCTCTTTTGAAGAAACTTCTGATGATATTTTTAGAGAGTTTAAGGTAGTTTTGAAAAATTTAAAAAAAATTATTCTTATGGTAGCAGGAAAAGCATCTGAAAAATTAGGAATTAATATTGGTGAGGAACAAGAGCTGATGATGAATATTTCTGATATGATTATAGATACTTACATGTTAGAATCTGCACTTTTAAAAACAGAAAAACTAACTTCTAAAGAAGGACCTATTAAAAACCAAGAAAGAATATCTATGTGTATTAATTTTCTGCATAGTACTATAGATAAATTTCAAAAAAATGGAAAAGAGGCAATTTATGCTCTTTCTGAAGGAGACGAACAAAAAATACTTTTATTAGGGTTGAAAAGATTTACTAAAGTAAAACCAGATAATTTAAAGGAACACAGAAGAAGTATCGCTAAAAAGCTAATTGAAGAAAATTTATATTGTTTCTAGAAAATATCTAAAAGACAAAACTTACTCCAAAAACTAAATTAATTCCTTGAAAAGAAGCGTACATATAAGAAGCATCGAAGGTATAACCTTCAGGATTATCTATTGGATCGTTAATATTTTGATCAAAAGGATCATTTGCTCTCAAAATAGAGTAATTAGGTGGGGTAAAATTGGTAAAGTTTCTAATACTTATAAAATTAGTCCAGCCATTATTATAGTTTTTAGAAAGTTTGAGGTTATGAATAGTATATGGAAGAGAATATTCAGGTCTAAAATCATTTTCTAAAATTGGCAATCTTATCGGGCCATAATTTGTAGCAGAGTATACTATGTCTAAACCTAATTTTTCAAACCAATAATTTAAAGACCATTTAATGCTGTATTTTTCTGCTAAAAGCTGTTGATTTTTGACTATTTCACCAGTAGAATTTTCATTATAATTGGACACGTCTAAGACGGTTGCATTGGCAGATAATTTCAAAGGAATCTTATACATTTTTAAGAATATTTCTGAAGATATTCCCCTAGCAACCGCATAACCAGATAAGTTGGAATAAATAATTTGATTGTCGTTGGTTAAGAAATCGGGAATTATTTTATTAGAAAACCTAGATTCAAAAACGGAGGATTCTAGAGTGATTTGTAAATTATCTGTATTCCAAGAATTACTAAAATTTATATTTAAATTCTTAGATTTCTCAGGCTCTAACTCCTCCAAGAAAATGATTTCTCTCGCTCCTGTCAATGCAGCATGATCTTCGGTAAAGACATTGACTACTCTAAATCCGTCTCCGTAACCAATTCTTAATGAGGAATTATCTGTAATATTTAGCTGGTAGTTTATTCTTGGTGAGTTTATAACACCATGCTTGGAGTGAAAGTCTGTTCTCCATCCAAAAAGTAGCTGCTGGTTATCACTAAATTTAAAATTGTCTTGTAGAAAAAATCCTGGAAGCCACCAGTTGTCTGCTTTTAGAGTAGCAACTGTATTATCGTTGTAACTGTTATATCTCAAAGCAAAACCAGAAAGGAAATTATTTTTTTCCCCTAAAGATTTATGCCATGTTAACTGACTAAACCCAATAATTTGTTTTGCTTCATATTTGACCAAGCCGTACCAAGACTTTTGATCGTGAAAACTAAAAGAATTTTGCCATTTTAAATTTTTACTCTCTGAAAACTTATAAAACGAACTTGCCTCTACTCTATTTGTCAAAATAGTCTCCCCATAAACTGTATTTTTTCCACGATCTTGTTCAGTAAAGTTCATTTGACCTCCCCAGCGATCTTCATTTAAATATCTCAAAGTAAGATTCAGAGGATTGTATCCATTTTTATTAAAAAATTGAAACTTGTTAAAAATTGAATATCTATTTTTTAAAGATAAATCTGTAAATCCATCATCATTATTATCTATTGGGTTATTGTAATTAAAGATATCAATAGATGAAAAAGCTTTTAATCTTTGTTTGTCAATTAGTTTATAAACTATTGACGTCTGTAATTCTCCCCAAGAAGAAATATTAAAATCCAAAGAAAACTTTGGCACACAGTCTATATTTTTGGTAACCACATTTATTAAGCCAGCCATTGCTTCAGAACCATATACTGTTGAAGCAGGACCTTTAATAACTTCAACTTGATCGATAAGACTTGTGGGAATTCCCTGTAAACCGTAAACTGTAGACAGTCCTCCCATTATAGGCATTCCATCAATTACAATCATAGAATAAGCTCCTTCCATACCATTGATATGAATATCTCCTGTATTACATACAGAACAATTGAATTGTGGTCTTAATCCAGTAATTTGATTGGTTGCTTGTACTAAACTAGGAGACGGAACAGCATTCAAAAACTGAGCGGAATAAACAGCAATGGGTATTGGACTTTCCTTTCTATCAATTAGCTGAAGTGTTGCGCTAATTACCATTTCTTTAAGTATATCGTTGTTTTCTTTAAGTATGAATGTAATTGGAGTTGTATAATTATTAATTGAAAAGTTTAACTCTTCACTATGAAAACCAACAGAAGATGCTTTTAAAACAGTGGCTAGGTTGCCAATTGTCATTTTAAAATTTCCTGAAAAATCACAAACTGCCGATGTACTATCAGTCAGATTCATAACATGGGCAAATGGAATTGGTTTCTTTTGATTGTCAAGAACTTTTCCATTGATCTCCTTCGATTGAGAAAAAAATGGAAATAGCAAAAACACAAATAAAAAACAAACAAAAAATCTAATCATATGAGCGAATTTACTTTAAATAAATGTAATTTTTAGTCTTGACTAAAAAAATATTTATTTTAATTAAAAAAAATATTTAAATTAGCTTAAATGAATTCTCAATCCGAAGAAGATTACTTAAAAGCACTTTACCATTTAGAGATGGATTTTAATGCTGTTTCAACCAACTCTATTGCAGATTTTTTAGACATGAAACCATCTAGTGTTACCGACATGCTTAAAAAACTTGCAGAAAAGAAATTTATAAATTATCAAAAATACAAGGGAACATCTCTTACAAAAAAAGGCAAATTAATTGCTTTATCTATTATAAGAAAGCATAGACTCTGGGAAACTTTTTTAGTAGAAAAACTAGGTTTTGGTTGGGACCAAGTACATACTATTGCAGAGCAGTTAGAGCATATTAAATCCGATGAATTAATTGAAAATTTGGATAACTTTTTAGGCAACCCAAAATACGATCCTCATGGAGACCCTATCCCAAGTAAAGATGGGAATATTGAAAAAATGAATCAAAAACTTCTAGTAGAACTAAAACCTTCTCAAAAAGGAATTATCACAGGAGTTAAAAAAGGTACAGCAAGTCTTTTAAACTATTTAGACAAAGAAAAAGTTAAACTTGGTGATTCTATAAGAGTGATAGAAATTTTAGAATTTGACGGAACCTATATTGTTGAAATAAATGAGCGAAAATTAACATTTTCAGAAAAAATTTGTCAAAACCTACTACTAGAAACTTATGATTGAAACTATTAAATTTTGGTTTATAGACCAACATCCTATAATTCAAGCTTTGATAGCTGGACTATTTACTTGGATTGTAACTGCCATTGGTTCGGGATTGGTATTTTTCATTAACTCTTCAAATAGAAAAGTTCTAGATATTTCTTTGGGTTTTACAGGCGGAGTAATGATTGCTGCAAGTTTTTGGTCATTACTAGCTCCGTCCATTGAATATGCTGAAATGCAAAAAGAGTTGGGTTTAAGTGAAATGCCATCTTGGTTAGCTCCTACTATTGGCTTCTTTTTAGGGGCTTTGTTTTTATTTGGTTTGGATAAAATAATTCCTCATTTACATTTATTTGAAAAAAAAATTGATGCAGAAGGAGTAAATACTAAATGGCAAAAGACTATTCTTTTAGTTTTAGCAATAGCATTACACAATATCCCTGAGGGATTGGCTGTTGGAGTTGCCTTTGGTGCAATTGCCTCTCCAGAGCTTTTAAATGTGGAGATTTTCACTCTTGGTTCTGCAATTGCCTTAGCTATTGGTATTGGAATTCAGAATTTTCCGGAGGGTTTTGCTGTTTCCTTACCGTTAAGACGTCAAGGTATGAGTAAATTTAAATCTTGGCAATGGGGACAGCTTTCCGCAATTGTTGAACCTATTTTTGCAGTTATTGGTGCAGCTATTGTATTACAAGTTTTACCAGTACTTCCCTATGCATTGGCTTTTGCTGCTGGTGCAATGATATTCATAGTTGTAGAGGAAGTAATCCCAGAAAGTCAAAAAGGAGGCAATACCGATTTGGCTACAATGGGATTAATTGCAGGATTTATTGTTATGATGATGCTAGATGTTGGCCTTGGTTAATTAATTACCAAATCTTTTAAATAATCCTCCCCAATTACTTTGTTTAATTGCTTAAGTAACTTAGTCTTCTGCATCACAAGCTCTTGTTTAAATGAAGCACTAGAGAGTTTCAAAAAAAGTTTTTGATTTTTCACATAGGAGTTGGTTACTTTTTTCATTAAAAAAGGTCCCATTATTTTAGTAAATTCTTGTAAAATCTCGTGTTCTTGAAATCGTTTTTTTAGTCCATATTGATTAATAAAACTATCTACTACATTAGACAATTTCTCCTCATTGGCATTTCTTTTTTTCATCTAATTTAATTTTGAAGAATTACCATTTTCAATCCAGAACAAATTGCTTTCTATATTGAGATTAGACAAAATTTGAGGGATTTTTTCTTTACTTGTATCTGTGATAAATGTTTGTCCCAAATTGTTTTTTTCTATTAAGTTAAGAATATAACCAACTCGATGGTCATCCAATTTGTCAAAAATATCATCCAACAATAATACAGGATTAATATTTTTTTTAAGCTTTATATATTCAAACTTGGCTAGTTTTAAAGCGATTAAATATGTCTTTTGTTGCCCTTGTGAACCAAATTTTTTCAATGGATTATTTTTGATCGAAAACAAGAAATCGTCTCTATGAATACCAGATGAAGTGTGTCCAATTAATTGATCTTTAGTACGATTGTTGATAAAAAGTTCTTTCATCGTGTTTTCATGCAAAGCAGACTGGTAATCTAAACCCACACCTTCTTTATTTGATGAAATGTCCTTATAAAATTTATTAAATATGGGTTTAAATTCGTCAATAAATTTTTTTCTAGATTCATGGATGGATTGTGCTTTTTCAATCATTTGATCGTCATAAACCTCTAGCAAATCAACTGAATTGGTATTGGTTTTTAAAAATGCATTTCTCTGTTTAAGTAGTTTGTTATAATGTAATAATTCGAATAAATAATTTTTATCAAACTGAGCAATTAAGGCATCAAAAAATCTTCTTCTTGTTTCGCCCCCTTCTAAAATTAGATTTATATCGTAAGGAGTAATCATTACTACAGGAAAAAAACCAATGTGATCTGCTAATTTTTTATAAATTTTCTTATTTTTTTTAAAAATCTTTTTATCGCCTTTCTTTAATCCACAATACAGTTTATATTCCTCTTGCTCATTTTTAATAGCACCCTGAATAACATAAAGAGATTCTTCAAACATTACGTTTTGGCTATCAATGGAGTTAAAAAAACTTTTGGTATAGCTTAAATGATAAATTGCATCTAGCAAATTTGTTTTTCCTTGACCATTATCTCCAAGGAAGCAATTAACTCTATTAGACAGTTCCAAATCTGCTTGAGAAATGTTCTTAAAATTTAAAAGAGAAAGATTGGATAAATACATTTTATAAAATTACAATATAAAAGATTAGTTTATTACTTATAAAAAAAACTATTTTTGCAAACTAATTAATTAAATCGAAAGATTTCTTATTTCAAGTCTAATGGCAGAAAATAAAAACAAAACAGATAATAAAACTACAGAAAAGTCTGTAGACAAAAAACCAAGTTCTGAAAATATAACTCAAGAAAACGTAGTTGAAAACAATATAGAGCTAATTCTAGGTGAAAAAGGATACGAGTATTATATAAATAATAAAAAGAAAGTTACATTTTATTCTGTAGCCGTTCTTGTTATTTTATTCGCTGCATTAGCTTACAAACTTATTTACGTTCAGATGATTGTTGAACCTAAAGAAGAAGAAGCAACAGAAAAACTATGGCAAGCCGAATCAAAAGCCTTTGATGAACAAGATTGGGAATCTGCAATAAATGGAGATAGTTTGGGATTTTTCAAAGGGTTTAAACAAATTTCCAAAAAGTATTCTGGTCAAAATGCAGGTAAAATTGCTCAGTACAACTTAGGAATATCCTTATTAAATAATAAAGAATATGAAAATGCTATAATCGAGCTTAAAAAAGTAAATTTTCAAGATGAACTTTTAGGGACAATAAGTCAAGGTGCTATTGGAGATGCATACATGCAATTAGGAGCAGTTAGCGATGCATTTGTTTATTATGAAAAGGCTTACCAGAGAAAAGAGAATGAACTTACTACCCCATTATATCTCATGAGAGCTGCATTGTGTTTGGAAATTGAAGAAAACTATTCAAAAGCCATAGAGCTTTACGAAATGGTTTATAAAAACTATCCAAGTTATAAAGATGCTATTAGAGCTGAAAAATATGCTGAATCTTTAAAGTTAGGTAATCCAGTCTACAAGTTTGATATGTCAAATGGCGAATAATGGCTAGCGAAGGGAAAAACTTATCTAAAGAAGAACACTTTCCTGTATCCAATCCAGAAAAAATTAAAGTTGGAATAGTTGTTTCTCAGTGGAATCAAAACATTACAGACCGATTACTTGATGGTGCTAAGTCTGTTTTGCTGAACTCAAAAATATCTGTTGAAAATATTTTAATTAAACATGTCCCAGGAACATTTGAACTGCCTCTTGGTGCCCAATATTTATTTGAAAAAAATATGGTGGATGGTGTTATATGTATTGGTTGTGTTATCCAAGGGGAAACCAAACATTTTGACTATGTATGTCAAGGAGCTACCAACGGAATTATGAGCATTGGATTGAGGTATAACAAACCCGCTACATTTTGTGTATTAACAGATCAAAATGAGCAACAATCTATCGATAGATCTGGTGGAAAACACGGCAATAAAGGTATAGAATGCGCAATTTCTTGCCTTAAAATGATAGAACTCAATAAAGATATTTCTAGTCCAGATAAAAAAATAGGATTTTAATTATCCAAAATTTTCTTAATATTTGGTTTGAAGTATAAATCAGATTTTAAAACCTTTCCATCTTCTCTAAATATTGGTTTACCATTTTTATCTAATTTACTCATATTACTTCTTTGAATTTCTTGAAATACTTCTGCCATCTTGTGCTGTAGACCATGGGTTAAAATGGTACCACATAGTATATACAACATATCTCCAAGAGCATCTGCTATTTCTGTAAGGTCACCTTCTTTTGCTGCTTGAAGATATTCCTCATTTTCTTCTTTCATAAGACTATATCTTAAATTAAGGTCTTTTTCATCTACTTTAGCTAAGGGTGTATATTTATTAGGAATTCCAAAAGAGTCATGAAATTCAGCTACTGCATTTACGCAATCAATTAGTTTTAAATTATTTTCCATCCCCAAATGTATATCTCAAAATCCATTTATGATTAAAAATGTTAAAAAATTACTTAACATATATTAACAGTGGTATTTTTTTGATTTTTAAAAGATTGTTGATTTTTGAGTATAAAATTTGGTAACCGATATGGAAATACAAGAAAATAATACTGGTAATAATAACGTAGATATTAGTAAAATCAATGCCCTTATTGAAAAAGAAAGTGGATTTATTGATTTACTAAATATGGAAATTGGGAAAGTTATTATAGGACAAAAGCATATGGTAGAAAGTCTTCTAATTGGACTTCTTTCTAATGGTCATATTCTTCTCGAAGGTGTTCCAGGGCTAGCAAAAACTCTAGCTATAAGTACTTTGTCAAAAGTAATAAACGTTGATTTTAAAAGGGTGCAGTTTACACCCGACTTACTTCCTGCAGATTTACTTGGCACCATGATTTACAACCAGAAAAAGGAAGAATTTATTTCTAAAAAAGGTCCATTATTTTCTAATTTTATTTTGGCAGATGAAATTAATAGAGCACCAGCTAAAGTACAAAGTGCTTTATTAGAAGCCATGCAAGAAAGACAAATTACTATAGGAGATAAAACTTATCAACTTCCGGAACCCTTTTTAGTAATGGCTACTCAAAACCCAATTGAACAAGAAGGAACTTATCCTCTTCCAGAAGCCCAAGTAGATAGATTTATGTTAAAAGTTGTTCTTCCCTACCCCAACAGAGAAGAGGAGAAATTAATTGTAAGAGCAAATGTTTCAAGTGAAGGCTTTCCAACACCAAAAAAAGTTGTAGATCCAAAACAAATTATTAAAGCGAGAGATATCGTCAAGAAAATTTATATGGACGAAAAAATTGAAAAATATATTATTGATATTGTGTATGCTACCAGAGATCCTGAGTATTATCAGTTAGAGGAGATAAAACACTTTATTTCTTTTGGAGGTTCGCCAAGAGCTAGTATTTCACTAGCAAGCGCTGCAAAAGCATATGCTTTTTTGAAAAAAAGAGGATACGTCATCCCAGAAGATGTTAGAGCTGTTTGTTCCGGCGTTCTTAGACATAGAATTGGACTTTCTTATGAAGCCGAAGCTGAAAATATTACAACAGAAAATGTGATAACTACAATTCTTAACAAAGTTGAAGTTCCTTAACAGTATTCAATATTTTGGAAACTAGCGAATTATTAAAAAAAGTACGTAAAATTGAGATTAAGACCAAAGGTTTATCCAAACAGGTTTTTTCTGGAGAATACCATTCTGCATTTAAAGGTAGAGGAATGGCTTTTTCAGAAGTAAGAAATTACATACCAGGAGATGAAATAAGAACCATAGACTGGAATGTAACTGCTAGATTTAACGAACCTTACGTTAAAGTATTTGAAGAAGAGAGAGAGCTAACAGTAATGCTTCTAGTAGATATTTCTGGCTCTGAATCTTTCGGGTCAGATGAATTATTGAAAAGAGAATTTATAGCAGAAATAGGTGCAGTTTTAGCATTTTCTGCTACTCAAAATAACGATAAAATTGGTGCTATTTTATTTTCTGATCAAATAGAACTCTATATTCCTCCAAAAAAAGGTAGAAAACACATTTTGAGAATTATTAGAGAGCTCATTGAATTCAAGCCAAATTCAAATCTTACTAATATTGGAGATGTTGTACAACACTTCAACAATTTGATAAAGAAAAGGGCAATAGCGTTTTTAATTTCTGATTTTATTGGTCAAAATTTGGAAAAAGCATTAAAAATAACGGCAAAAAAACACGATTTAATAGCACTTAGGATATATGACCAACGAGAAAAAGAATTGCCTAATATGGGGCTTACTCTTTTTGAAGATGGAGAAAGCGGGAAGAGAAGGTGGATAAATACTAGCAAAAAAAGGGTTAGAGAAACATACTATAACAATTCGCTCTCCAGAGAACATAATATTCTAGAAATATTTAAGAAATCCAAAGTGGATCATGCCAACATTTGTATACAGTCGGGATATATACAACCATTAATGAACCTTTTTAAAAAACGTTGAAGAATCTAGCCTATATATTGCTATTTATCCCTTTTGGAATTTTATCTCAAAATATTGATTTTACCGCAAAAGCATCTAAAAATAAAATTGTCATAGGGGAACCATCTACCATTACATTGGAATTTAAATTTCCTGCAAATCAATTAATTGACAGTGTAGAATTTCAACTTTCTAGTAGTGGAGATTCGTTAGGAAACAACTGGGAATTATGGGATAAAAGCATTTTAGAAAAAAATTCTTACCAAGAAGATAATGGAGAATTTTTTGTTTCATTTACTCAGGATTTTACCATTGCAAATTTTGATACTGGCAGCTATACTTTCCCTCCTAGTATTGCTTTTTTCAACTCTAATAAATTGTTATCTAATTCGTTGGAATTTACAATTGAACTGGACGAAATCGACGAAAAAGCATTTATAAAAAATATAAAACCTATCAAAGAAGTATCAATTACGTGGTATGAATATTTAATTCACTTTATTAAAAAATACGGTTGGTGGATATTGATAATTCTAATTTTTTTCTCTTTAGCAATTTATCTTTACCAAAAACTTTACAAAAAGAAAATCAATTCCATTTCTATTCCAAGCATTCCATTAGAAGTTACTTTACTAGAGTCTTTAAAAAATATCGAAGAAAAGAAATATTGGGAAAATGGACATTTTAAAAAGTACTACAGTGAACTTTCTAATGTTCTTTGGCAATTTTTAGAGTACAGATATTCCATACAGACTTTTGAAAAGACTAGTGGTGAGATATTAGAAAGTCTGAAATGGTCTGAAATACCCAATAAATATCCTTCTGAATTGTCTCGTTTTTTTGAGATATCTGACGGAGTAAAATTTGCAAAATTCAGTCCTTTACAAAAAGACAACATCCGTTCTCTTGAATTAATTAAAGAACTTATAACTAATCAAAGATTAGACCTTATTTCAATAGATTCAAATAATACATCAGAGAATGAATAGTTGGTTAGGAAAATATCAATTTAATGATCCATGGGCTTTGTGGTTGTTATTATTTATTCCAATATCTATTGGTGTTTATTATTGGATGTATTCTAAAAAAAATGAACCAATTAAAATATCTAGTATTGTTTTTTTTGATGGAATTTCTAGTAAATGGACCCCATTAATCCCACATTTTAGTTTTTTTGCCAAACTTGTTGGAATTAGCTTTATGATAGTTGCGATGGCTAGGCCACAAATTGCAATGGAAGCGCATTCAGAAACTGAACTATTTAAAGAAGGTATTGATATAATTATTTCTATGGATGCCTCTGGTAGTATGCTAGCAAAAGATTTTTCTCCAAACAGATTTGAAGCGTCTAAAGATTTGGCAAAAGAATTTGTAAAAGACAGAAAAAACGACAGAGTTGGATTAGTTATTTTCGAGGGTGAATCTTACACTCAATGTCCATTAACATCCGATAGAGATGTGCTTGTGGAACTCATAGAATCTGCTGAACAAGGTATAGTGGAACAAGGAACTGCAATTGGAATGGGATTGGCTACTGCAATTAATAGACTAAGAGAAAGTGAAGCTCCAAGCAAAGTTATTATTCTACTTACAGATGGTGTTAATACACATGGCAAAATACATCCATTAAATGCTACAGAAATAGCTAAAGAATTTAATATTAGAGTTTATACAATTGGTGTTGGAACCAATGGTAAAGCAAAAACACCAGTTGCAATAGATCCATTTTCCGGAAAATATATTTATGATTTGGTAGATGTAGAAATAGATGAAAAAACACTTAAAACCATTGCTCTAGAAACGGGGGGTAAATATTTTAGAGCAACTGACAACAACAAATTAAAAGAAGTCTACAAAGAGATTAATGAACTGGAGAAAGCAAAAATAAAAACCATAGAATATGATATTGACTTACCTGAAAAAGCAAATGTCTTTATTGTAATAGGATTGATTTTTTTATTACTTGAATTCTTTATTTCAAAATATTTTATACCTAGTATTTCATGACCATTAACAAGAAGAAATATTATTTTAAGACATCTAGTTCAATAATAGGCTTGATCATTGTAGAGCTAGTTTTTTGGATAACAACTTTCTCTATTTATCAGTATTTAACGCTGAATGTTACAGAATTTAGATTTGAACATCCTAAAATTTTATGGATGCTTTTAATTCTTGTTATTTTAAACATTTTATGGGTAAGAAATAAAATTTGGAAAAAAAAGGCGATTAGCAATTTTGCAGAAATAAATACTTTAAGTAAAATTTTTAATGGTTTTTCAAACAATCGATCTTTTATTAAATTTTTCACTTTTAGAATTGCAATTGGACTACTAATTATTGCTGCTGCAAATCCTCAATATGGTGAAAATGAAAGAACAGTAGTTTCAAAAGGTATAGATATAATGATTGCATTAGACATAAGTAAAAGCATGATGGCTGAAGACCTTGTCCCAGACTATAATAGATTAGATATTGCAAAATTAGCTATTGGAAAATTGATGAATGAGCTCAGAGGAGACCACGTTGGGATTGTAGTTTTTGCTGGAGAAGCCTACAAACAACTTCCGCTTACCCCAGACTATCAAGTTGCTAAGCTTTTTCTAAAAAGTGTTGGGTCAGATATGATTTCTTCCCAGGGAACAGATATTGGCAACGCAATTGAGCTATGTATGAGTTCTTTCAGTGAAGAGAGAAAAACAAACAAGGCAATTATAATTATTTCTGATGGCGAAGACCATGAAGAAATGGCAATAGCAGCAGCTGAAGATGCAAGTGACAATGGAGTAGTAATTTGTACTGTTGGTATGGGTTCAGAGAAAGGGGTACCTATTCCAATTATTAGAAATGGTAGAAAAGTTGGCATAAAAAAAGACCAGGACGAGTTAACAGTTTTAACCAAATTAAATGAAGAAAATTTAATTCAAATTGCAGAAGCTGGTAATGGAACTTATACCAAAACCAAAGGATTAAACCTAGATTTGAGAAAAATATTAGATAGAATCAATAAAATTGAAAAAACATCTTTAAAAAAAGATAGGTACTCAACTTACGATGATCAATTCCAATGGTTTTTAATTCCAGGTATATTGTTGTTACTTTTAGACTTTGTAATTTTTGAAAAAAGAGGAAAAATTGACGATCAATTAGTTTTATTTAAATGACATACGTAAAAAAAACATATACAGGCTTTTTATTTTTCATTGTAGCTTCTCTACAATTCAATGGACAAACTATTGAAAGCAAACTGGAACTTAACGAAGGTAACCAAGCTTATAAAAATGGAGATTTCAATAAATCTTCTTCAAATTATGAAAAGTCTCTTTCAAAAGACGAAAAGAATATAGCTGCTTTCTACAACAGTGGAAATGCATCCTATATGTCAGGAGACTTTGAAAGTGCAAGAGAAAGTTTTAATAGTTTTATTTCCAAAACAAAAAGTATTGAAGACAAATCAAAAGCACATTACAATATTGGTAACTCTTTCCTTACAGAGTATGCAAAAGAAGCTAAGGAAAAAGGGCAAGCTCCTTCATCAGATATTTTAAAAAATGCAATAAAAGAATACCAACAATCTCTTAGATTCAATCCGAATGACAAAGATGCTAGATATAATTTATCTTATGCTATGAAGCTTTTACAGAACCAAGAAAAGCAAGAACAAGAAAATAAAGATCAGAACAAAGATCAGGATAAAGACAATAAAGATCAAGATCAAAAAAATAAAGACGATAAAGAGAACAAAGACAATAAAGATCAAGATCAAAAAGAAAAAAAGAATCAAGACCAAAAAGAGAAGGAGGATAAAGAAAAGGAAAACAAACAAGAGCAAGAGAATAAAAAACAAGAAGAAAAAGAAAAAAAGCAAAATCCAAAACCCAATGAGACCAAAGAACAGGCTATAAAAAACCTAGATGCAATCAATAATGATGAACAAAAAGTACTTTTAAAAGTTAACAGGAAAAAGGGAGATCAAAAAAAGAAAAGTAAAACCAAAGATTGGTAAATGATTAGAATATTCAATTACATATTACTATTTGTTTGTTTTACAAACTTTCAGGCGCAAGATTTTATATTTAAATCCTATGTAGATCAAAATAATATATCTACTGACGATTACATTCGCTTTACTGTTGAATCTAGTGAAAGAGTAAGACTAGACAATCTTCAATTTCAAAATTTTTCAATTAGACAAGGTCCTTTTACAAGTTCTTCAAGCCAGACAACCATTATTAATGGCAAGTTTGAATCTAAGAACGAATACAAATCAACTTTTGTATTAGCTCCAAAAAAGCCAGGTAAGCTAGTTATTGCAGCAATAAAAGTAAGCTATAACGGTAAGGAATATAGTACAGAAAAAATTATAATTAATGTCGGACAAGGACAAAAAAATAACTCTCCTAACACAAATAATAGTTCTAACAATAGTAAATTATTTGCCAAAATTTCTTGTTCAAAAACAAATCCGTACATAGGAGAAAATATACTTGTAAATTACAAAATATACCAATCCTCGTATCACATAAGAAATTTGGAAATCAATGATTACGATCTTCCTATGAGTAACGATTTTTGGACAGAGCTCTTAGAACCTAAAAATAAACAGTGGAAAGAAGAGCAAGAGATAATAAATGGAATTGCTTACAGAGTTTTTACTCTAAAAAAAGAAATAATATCTCCTCAAAAATCTGGAAAACTAACCATTCCTTCTTTTGAAGTTTCTACCGTAATCAACAGAGATTTCTTTAATAGAGGTGTTTCAAAAATAATTAAGAGTAATAGTCCAGTACTCAGAGTAAAGAAGCTTCCAGAAAATGCCCCTAAAAGTTTTAATGGGCAAGTTGGAAGCAATTATAAAATGAAGGTTAATATTAGTAAAAATGAATTAGAGGTAGATCAAGCACTAGATTTTGAAATTAAACTTTCTGGAATTGGAAATCTAAAACAATTAAAATTTCCAAAAATAGATTTTCCAAAAGATCTTGAAAAATATCCCGAAGAAATTAAATCAAGAATTCAACTTTCAGAAAATGGGGTATCCGGGAGAAAAACTCTAAATCAGCTTTTGATACCAAGATTTCACGGTAACTATGAGATTCCTTCTTTTGATTTTTGTTATTTCGATGTTAGGAGTAAAAAATATATAACTCTAAGCCATCCTCAAACTATTATTAAAGTAAATAAGAGTAAAAATTCATCACCTTCTAATTTTGAAGCCAATAACTCTGGAAAAATTAAAGCAGTTGACCAAGAAGATGTAGAATTGATGAATGAAAATATTCACCATATAAGAACTAAAACAAAATTGTATGACTTTTCAAATCCAATTTTTGGAACTACTTTTTATTGGTCTATTATGGGCTCTTTTCCTGTAACACTACTATTATTAATCCTTTTTTTAAATAACAAAGACAAATTTTTAGATAAAGAAAAAGCCCACTTGAGAAAGACAATTAAGCAGGTTCAAAAAGGTTTTAGGGATATTAAACAGGGCTTTAGCACCATGAATAATAACGACTTCTTTAAAGAGATTTACAAGCTTTGGAACGTTTATCTTTTGAATAAATATGAAATTAAGCTTTCCGAACTTAACCGTGAAAAAATAAAAGAAATACTCATAGAATCAAATGTGTCTGAAGAAAATGTAGCAGCAATGGATAAAATACTGAATGTCTGTGAAATGGCTCAATATAGTCCACTGTCCAATGAGGATGCTGAAAAAACATTAGAGAATTCTCAAGATCTTATTAAAAAATTAGAGGGAAATGTTGCTTAAGTATTTTAAATCTATATTGTTGATATTCGCTTTTACCAATTTAATGGGCCAGAGTAGTTACCAAATATTTGATAAGGCAAATTCATTTTACGAAACTAAGCTTTATGACTCTTCAAAATCTCTTTATCTAGAACTTTACAACAATGGAATGATAAGTAAAGAATTGTTCTTAAACCTGGGCAATAGCTATTTCAAACTCGATAGTCTTCCTGCAGCTATACTTTTCTACGAAAAAGGTCTAAAAATAGCTCCTGGTAATAAAGACTTAACGCATAACTTACAATTTTGTAATACATTACTAAAAGACAAGAATTCTATTAAAAAATCAATTTTAATCAATGAGTTAATACTTAGTTTTTTAGGGAAATCTCCCAATTACTGGGCATATTCTTCTATTGTTATAATGTTTATTACATGTCTACTATTTGTATTTTACTGGATAACCCATGAAAATTTTTGGAAAAAAATCTACTTCTATTCTTGTACTTTAACCTTACTTTTACTCTTTGTTACCATTGGATTAAGTGCAATTAGTAAATCCAAAGTTAGTGAATCTAAGTATGGTATTATTTTTTCACCTACTACCAAAGTTATGGTTGAACCTTCAGAAAGTTCATCTACCACCTATCAACTTCATGAAGGATCCAAAGCAAAAATTACAGGTGAAAATGAAGACTGGTATGAAATCTCTTTTAATGATCGCAAGGGTTGGGTACAAAAAGTTTATCTAAAGAAAATCTAATGAATAAGAAGGAAAAAGTTCAATTTGTAATAGATGAACTTGAAAAGTTATACCCAAAAACTCCAGTCCCTTTAAATCACCACGATCCATTTACACTTTTAATTGCAGTTTTACTTTCGGCTCAGTGCACAGACGAAAGAGTTAATAAAATCACTCCTATCCTATTTAAAAAAGCAAACAATCCATTTGATATGATTAAATTATCTGTCGAAGAAATAAAAACAATTATTAGACCATGTGGATTATCTCCAAAAAAATCAAAGGCAATTTTTGATCTTTCTCACATTCTTATCGCCAAGTACAACGGAGAAGTACCAAAAGAAATAACTCTTCTTGAAGAACTCCCTGGAGTTGGTCACAAAACAGCTTCGGTAGTAGTAAGTCAAGCTTTTGGACAAGCAGCATTTCCAGTAGATACCCACATTCATCGTTTAATGTACAGGTGGGGGTTTACCAGTGGGAAAAATGTTGTTCAAACAGAAAAAGATGCCAAAAGATTGTTTCCTGAAAATATTTGGAATAAACTTCATCTTCAAATCATTTTTTATGGAAGAGAATATTCTCCAGCTCGTGGAGCTAAAAAAGACATAGATTTCATCACTATGAAAATTGGCAGAAAATCTGTAATTTCAAATTATAGATAATGAAAAATATTTTCTTTTGTATTTCAATATTAGTTGCATTTAACTCTTATTCTCAGAGCTTTAGTGTGCAACAAAACAATGTTCCCTTATCAGGTCTTCCAACAGCTAATGATTTTTCTGCAAACACCTATCTGGATGCATTGGCAGATGATTCTTTAACATGGAATATAATTTCAGATTCTTTACCATCCTCTTGGGATTTTTCTAACTGTTTCCCAAACTGTTATTCCATTGGTCAAACTAGTGGTGATTTAGTAATCTCTAACGGCCAAAGTTATTATCTTAACTGCCATATATATCCTAATAATACAAGCGGTGAAGGTTTTATTACAATGGAAATTACCGATGGTGCAGGTACTTCGGAATTAGTTACTTGGTATGGGATAGCAGGAAGCGTTGGCATAGTTAACAACTATTATAATTCCAATAGAAATAATATTAAATGCATCTATGATCTTTCAGGAAAAATTGTAGATGATTTTAAGCCCAATAAAATTTATATAGTTCAATTAAATGATAATTCTTTCGTGAAATTATTTACAAATAATCTTCAATAAAAGAGCTGTCAGTAAGACTCTTAAGAAACGAAACTAAATCATTTTTTTCTCTTTCTGTAATATCAAATGGCTTGATGAATTCATGTCTGTTTTTGTTGGCATTGCCGCCTTTAGAATAATGGTCAATAACTTCTTCAAGTGTATTTATACTTCCATCGTGCATATATGGACCAGTTATTGCAATGTTTCTTAAAGTGGGTACTTTAAAACATCCATTGTCCTTTTCTAATAAAGAAACTCTCATTTTACCAATATCTTTATATTCAGCATATAATCCATTGTTTACTACTTCACCATTTGAAAAATTAAACCCGGAATGACATTGGACACAATTCAATTTATTAAAAAAAAGATCCATTCCTCTTAATTCAGATTTAGAAAGTGACGATGTGGAATTTTGATAATAATATAGATCAAATCTAGAATTCCCACTTATTAGTGTTCTTTCATAGCAAGCGATTGCTTTAGTAACAAAATTGGGGGTTGGTATACTATTGTATGCTTTTTGAAAAAGATCAATATAATCCGATCTTTTTTTCAATCTTTCAACTACTAATAAAATATGAAAATCAAATTCGTTTTTTTCATGAATTGGAACTAAAACCTGAGCCTCTAAGGATGGGTTAACGCCATCTCTCAAAAAACTTTCATTGTATCCTCTATTTGTTAAAGTAGGAGTATTCCTAAGAACATTTCTTTCTTTAATCCCTTTGGGAGTTTTTAATCCATCACTAAAAGCATATTTAGGTTGATGACATGAAGCACAAGAAATAGATGAATCTCTAGAAAGAATTTTATCAAAAAATAATTTTTTGCCTAGTTTTATCCTATCTTCTGAAAGAGTATTATCATCTGGTATTAATGGCGTGGGGAACCCTTTTGGAATGGTTAAATAGGATTCTTTATCATTTTTAAAAGAAAGACTAAAAAAGACAAAAATTAAGCAAATAAAAATATATTTATTGGACAACATTAAATTTTTTGAGAATCCTATTGGTCCCATTATCTATTGTTACAATATAAATTCCAGTTGCTAATTCTTTCAAAGGAAAAAAACTTCCTTGACTTACAAGATTTTTTTCGTGGATATGAATCTTACCATTAATATCGGTAATTTGTAGATTTACTTTACTATTAGACTCAAAATGATAGTGAATGGTAGGAGCAAAAGAAAGAGTATAATCTAAAAAAATATAATCTGAAGAAACATTATTTTCCTTTAGAGATGTACCATCGATATATCCTGGTTCAAAGATATTCATAGTAAAAGAATTATTACACATGGTTAAGTTATCGGTACTACTACTATGGTCAGCTCCAACAGAACTTAAATCAATTCCAGAGACAAATCTTTCTGTATTTACTATTAAATCTATATAAATAGTATCATTTAAATTGGTCCCAGATAAATAAATTGGATCTATAGGACTTAACATCATGTCTCCCAGTGCATGTAGCTCAAAATTTGTTTCTGGAATATTGTCATTATCTGTATCTGTAAAGCCGTTGGTAACCACAAAAAAGTAACCTGAGGGCCATCCCCAGTCCATTGGAGGGCTTTTAGGACCTAAAGGATGTTGAGCAGAATAATTGGTAGTATTTCCACTATTAGCTATTTGGTCTACTCCAACATCAAATGATATAGACTCTAAAGAAGAAATATTAAAATTTCCTAAATGATAATTTGAAACATGACCACTTGCTAAAACATAAACATTGTTTAACATTGTAGCTTGTCCACCATCGTGCTCTAATTCAAATCCTGAAAGGTAATATTGTAATCTTGTATAGTAATTTTTATTACCATCTACTTCAAAAATTTGATTGTATTTAAAACTAGAATCATTTAAGGCATGACTTAGTCTTAGTACAATTTCTTTTTGTGAATTTGCAGAAATAAAATAAAACACCATTATAACAACTGTAAAGAATCTCATCATTTAAAATTATTTCAAGTTTATTGACTTTAATCAAATTTAATAATAAATGGATTGCAAAGAATGTTAATTTTGTAAAATGAGTTCAAAAGTTGAGATAAAAAATAAAAAAGCAAAATTTGAATTTGAGTTCTTAGAGAATTTCACAGCTGGAATTCAACTCTTTGGTACAGAAATAAAATCTATTAGAAATAACAAAGCAAGTATTGCTGAGTCTTATGGAATTATGATTAAAGACGAACTATTTATAAGAAATATGTATGTAGGTGATTATGAGAACTCGGGACACTTTAATCACGAAAGTAAAAGAGACAGAAAATTACTTCTCAATAAAATTGAGCTAAATAAAATCAATAAAAAACTTAAAAATAAAGGTTTAACTATCGTTCCTACAAAATTATTCATAGGTAAAAATGGATGGGCAAAATTGAATATTTCTATTGCAAAAGGAAAAAAGATTTACGACAAAAGAGAAGATCTTAAAACCAAGGACATAAAAAGAGAAATAGATCGGAATTTAAAAAAATACAAATAGTTTAAATTCAGTATTTTAAAATGTATATAATAAATAATTAGTTTAATATATTGTCTATGGTATTAAACGATACATAGTGGTAATTATTTCTTGCTTTTTGATATACTTTTTTTGCCCATATTTTATGTTCTTTATTTTTTGAAAGCTCTAAATAAAGAGGCTGTAAAAACTTTCTTCTACCAATTTTCACTAAGAACTTTTCTAAATTTTCAAAAGCTGGCCTATAGTCATTTTTAATACTTTGCAAAAACCAAACAGCTAGTATTTCAGAATTACCACTATTAGAAAGATCAAATGCTTTATCTAAGTCTGCCATTTGATTCTCATTTAGACTTTCAGGAAGATGTTTTAAAAAATGCAACCATTCGTGGGTAGACCATTTCTCACTTATAATTTTAAGCTCTTGTGCCCCGCCATCTAAGAATGTAGCAACAGAACTTTCTACTTTTTTAAATCTTAGAGAATTAACTTTGGGACAATTTTCAGGTATTCCAGAATCAAAAACCCATTGCTCAACGTTTAATCCCTTAAAATTATCATCTAACAGATTTTCTTTTAAATAAGACAAGAATTCATTAGTGACAATGGTTTGGAATTTATGGTCGTTAAAATATTTTTTTAAAAACACATCCATTTTATCTCTTCCAATGTTTTCTTCCAACATTCTTAAGAAAAAATAACCTTTTTCATAAGCTATATCAGTCATGGCATCATCTGGATGTTTGCCTATCATATTCAACCTCAATAATTGCATTGACGGAATAGAGTTATCTACCTGATTTTGAAGGTCT
Source organism: Flavobacteriales bacterium (assembly GCA_038108155.1). GTDB lineage: Bacteria > Bacteroidota > Bacteroidia > Flavobacteriales_D > Parvicellaceae > MED-G20. The sequence goes on from JAYNHP010000021.1 coordinate 21,654, forward strand.
TGAAAACCCAAAAGAGCCAACATTTCTGAATAATCTCTACCGTACAATGCCTCCATAATTCTTCGTTCAAAATAAACTGTAAAGCCTTCATTTAACCAAAAGTCATTCCAAGTAGCATTGGTTACAAGGTTACCACTCCACGAATGGGCCAATTCATGTGCAATTAAAGAAACTAAACTACGATCTCCAGCAATTATAGTGGGAGTGGCAAAGGTTAATCTTGGATTTTCCATTCCCCCAAAAGGAAAACTTGGAGGTAATACAATTACATCATATCTGTCCCAGTCATATTTTCCGTATAATTGCTCTGCTACATCCACCATTTTTCCCATATCAACTAATTCGTTAGCACACTCATCAACCATGGACGGTTCTGCATAAACCCCTGTTCTAAAATCAATTGCTTTGAACTCTAAATTACCTACAGCTAAAGCAATTAAATATGGTGGAATAGGTTGTTTCATTTCAAAACTATAAACATTATTGGTGTCGATTTTTTGAGGATTGGCAGCACTCATAACAGCCATCATATTCTTAGGAGTATTTATATTTGCAGTATAGGTTATTCTAATACCTGGAGTGTCTTGAATGGGAATCCACGATCTGGTAAAAATTGATTGCCCTTGGGTATACATAAATGGAAAGGTTTTACCTGCTGTTTGATTTGGCAATAACCAGTCAAGAGCTTCAGACTTATCAGTAGTTTCGTAAAAAATAACTACCTCGCTGGATTCTGAATTTAAAATAACTGTTAGAGCAGAACCTAATAATTCATCAAATTCACCAATTGAATATTCAAGACTATTACCATTACCGTCTTGAATGCTATCAATTTTTAAATATTTGCTATCTAATTTTAATAAATCAACTTTTCTATTTTTATCAAATTGATGGGTTACTGAACCTTTTATTTTTTTTTCCTGAAAATTAACAGAAAGCTCTAAATGGGTATTTTTAATGGGTAAATCTTGATAATTTGAAAGAGTGTGCGTATCGATAATTAAATTTTCATCCTCTGAGAGACTCTTATTTTCAGCTTTAGAATTACAACTTGACAACATTCCAAATATTAAAGATATAGTTACAACAAAATTAATTTTCATTTTATTAAATTTTACCAAAAATAGTATTTCAAATTGACAAAAATTGACGATTGTATTTATATATAATTTACAGATTAAAAAATTTGTTTATTTTCACAATTGGATATCTAAAAAAAACTTATGACTACTATTGAAGCGAACGCAAAACACCCTAAGGGATTAATGACCTTATTCTTTTCTGAAATGTGGGAAAGATTTTGCTATTATGGAATGAGAACACTTCTTACTCTATTCCTTGTTAAATCATTAATGATGGGAGACAGCGAAGCTTCTTTAATTTACGGCGCCTACACTGGCCTAGTATATGCTGCACCTATATTAGGTGGCAGAATGGCTGATAAGTATTTAGGTTATAGATATGCTGTAATATTGGGAGCAATTTTAATGGCTATTGGAGAATTTTTAATTCTAGGAGAAACTAAAGAAATGCTTTTCATTGGAATGGGAGCACTAATTATTGGAAATGGATATTTTAAAGCCAATATCTCTACCATAGTAGGTAAATTATATGAAGATAACGACCCTAGAAGAGATTCTGGCTTCACTATATTTTACATTGGAATAAATATTGGAGCTCTATTAGCAACAACTGTAGTTGCCTATGTTGGAGAAACCTATGGGTTTACTTACGGTTTTGGATTGGCAGGTTTAGGAATGTTATTGGGACTATTTATTTTCTGGGCTGGTAGAAAAAACTATGCTTCTGCACCTGGACTTGACATTCATGAAGAAGGGAAGAAAAAAGTATTAGGTCCTCTAAATATGGTTCAAGTAATAACCCTAGGTTCTCTATTTTTAATACCTCTTTGTTATGTACTAATAATGCAAAATCAATGGATGGACTATATTCTATTGGCACTATTTACCGGAATTTCTATAACACTAATAAGATCTGGAAGTAAAGAAGATAAATTACAGAACGTTTCAATATGGAAAGACAGAATGATTGCCCTAATTATATTTATGGTAATTAACATTTCATTTTGGGCCTGTTTTGAGCAGGCAGGAACATCTTTAACTCTTTTTGCTGATAGAAATGTAGATAGATTTATTTTCGGTTGGGAAATGCCTGCAAGTATGACCCAGTTCTTTAACCCATTCTTTATTATATTATTTGGTTCTATATTTTCAGTAATGTGGGTGAAACTTTCTAAAATTGGTAAAAACCCAAGCATTCCTTTAAAATTTTGTTTTGGAATAGTTCAGTTGGCTTTAGGATTTCTATTGACCCAAGTAGGCTTTCAATTTGTAAATGAAGCATACCAAGTTCCAATTTTAACACTAGTGTTTTTATATATGCTTCATACTACTGGAGAATTGTTCCTATCTCCTATTGGACTATCTATGGTAACCAAACTTTCACCTAAAAGTATGGCTGGAACAGCAATGGGCGCTTGGTTTTTGAGCTTTGCTATTGCCAATTACGTTGGAGGAAAAATAGCTGCTCTAACTGGAGGTCATGGCGGAGGAGAAGTAACTTCTGCTGAAGATGGATTACTTCAATATTTAGACACATTTGCGACTATAGGCTATGTACTTCTAGCTATAGCTGCTTTGATTTTTATTTTGAATAAGCCTATTCAGAAATTGATGCACGGAGTAGAGTAATCTAAAAAATTTTACTGGGATTCATTATATTTTTGGGATCAAAAACTTTTTTAATTTCTCTCATTAAATTTAGTTCAATATCCTGATATGCAATATCCATATAATCTTTTTGTACCCATCCAATACCATGCTCACCAGAGATAGTTCCTCCCAAAGAAACAGTAAGTTGAAATATTTCTCTTATTGCTTGTGGAAGTTCATTGTCCCATTGTTGTTGGGTTAAATCTCCTTTTATAATATTGACATGGAGGTTACCATCACCAGCATGACCATAGCAAATCGATTCAAACCCATATTTTTTCCCAATTTCTTTTACTCCAGATAATAGTTCTGGTAGTTTATATCGTGGCACTACTGTATCTTCCTCCTTATATATACTATTTACTTTAACTGCCTCTCCTATTCTTCTTCTTATAAACCATAACTTTTCTTTCTGAGCTTCATCTTCAGCAAATAAAATATTTTCATCTGAATTGTGGGCTTCAACAACTTCAATAACTTTTTGTATTTCGTCCATTAATGGTTCTGGTTGATTTCCATCTACTTCAATTAATAGTAAAGCTTTTACATTGTCGGACATTTCTAGCTCTGCTTCTTCAATATATTTGATAGTATAATCCACTGCATTTCTATCCATAAATTCCATAGCAGAGGGAACTATACCAGCTTTAAAAATAGAAGCAACTGCACTGCAGGCGTCAACTGCAGAAGAAAAAGGAATTAAAATTAGTTTATTGTATTTAGGTAATGGAATTAGTTTAAGGGTAGCCTTTGTTACGATTCCTAAAGTTCCTTCACTACCAATCATTAATTGGGTAAGGTTATATCCAGTAGAATTTTTTAAGGTGTCTGCACCAGTTTTAATAATATCGCCATTTGGTAGTACAACCTCAAGATTCAAAACAAAATCTTTGGTAACTCCATATTTAACAGCTCTAGGACCACCACTATTTTCTGCAATATTTCCACCAATAAAACAACTGCCTCTACTCGCTGGATCGGGCGCATAATACAATCCTTTTTTAGCTACTTCATCTTGCAATACTTGTGTAATAACTCCGGGTTGTACATGAACTTGTAAATTGTCTTGATCTATTTCTAATATTTTATTAAACCTTTCCATGGAAATACCAATTCCACCGTGAATAGAGAGTGAACCACCACTTAATCCAGTTCTTGCACCAATTGGAGTAACAGGAATAGTATTTTCAAATGCCAATTTCATTATTTTTGAAACTTGATCGGCATTATTTGGTTTTACTAATAGTTCTGGTGGATAACTTAAGTTTTCAGTTTCATCATGCCCATAGTTAATTAAACTTTCTTCATCTGTTAGAACATTCTCTTTTCCAACCAAGAGCAAAATTTCTTTTAATATATTTTGAGATATTTTATTGTATGGTTTTTTGGACATTCAACCTAAAAATACATAAAGATGGGTATTAAAAGCACAAATATTTGCAACAAAAGATAAACAAACAACTTTTTTTACAAAACTAATTGGAGATTTCAATAGGAGCATTATATTTGCACTCGAAAATTTGATTCGTTAGCTCAGCTGGTAGAGCACATCCCTTTTAAGGATGGGGTCCTGGGTTCGAACCCCAGACGAATCACTAAAGCCTTCCTAGCCGAGGGCTTTTTTATTTTAGAGCATGTTCAATTAATTGTTCTATTGTCACATAATTTAAAGCCTTATCATGTGTTCCTTCTAAATATACTTTGGGAGCTTTTCCTGCGTCGTAGGCTTCTTTCCATCTCAGAACACATAGACACCACTTGTCGCCAGGAACAAGTCCAGGAAAACTATAAGCTTCATTTGGGGTAGTTAGATCGTTTCCTTTAGATTTTGAAAATTCAAGAAACTCTTTGGTCATTACAGAGCACACTACATGGGTTCCGTAATCAGAACTTCCCGTATTACAAAATCCATCTCTGTAGAAACCAGTTTTGGGGTTATTACAGCATAATTCTAGTTTTTCTCCAAATACATTCATCGATTGGGCAATTTCGTGTTGGGCGTTGGATAAAATCATAAATAAAATAATTAGTTTATTTAACATCTATTAAAATTAATAGATAATTGATTAGGTAATAAAATTGATTAAGTTATTTACATTTGCAGTATATCTACCCAAGTGCTGGAATTGGTAGACGGGCTACGTTGAGGTCGTAGTGCACTATGTGCGTGAGGGTTCGACTCCCTCCTTGGGTACTACCTAACAGATAAGAGGTGTTTGTATAGTGCAAACATCTCTTTTTTTTTCATAGTTGACTTAGTTAAGAAAGCAAAGGCATTAACAGCTTTTAAGCAAATATTTTCTTTATATTTTTACAAATATCTATAACACCTTCTTAAATGTCAATTTTAAATAAAATTAAAACATCATCCAAAATTTTTTTAGCCTTAATATTTATAGCCTTGAATTCTTGTGTAATGTATTATAATACCAGTGAAATTAGAAATAACTTCAAGAAAAATATTGACCAATTTAATAGCATAGCAGACAAGGCTAAGAGTGATTTCAAAAATAAATCTAATACATTCAAAGATTTATCAGAATTTATTTTAGATAGAAATTTAGAGCCTTTTAAATCTATTTCAGATGAAATGAAGAACTTAAATAATTATTTTACAGCAATTAATGATAAAAAAATAGAAATTCTTGCGCTAAAAAAAAGATTTGAAAAAATAACTTACGGTAAAACCAAAATAAAGTCCAATGAGCCAGAATGGGACGAAATTAAAGCCATAAAAAAGCAAATGTCTCAAAAAGGGGAAGAAATAAATGTTGTTATAAATAAATACTCAAATTATTCAAATCATGTTGGTAATAATATTAAAAATAGCGGATTGAAACCAATGGATAAAATAGATTTTATTAATCAGATTGAAAAAAATCAAGAGTCACTGAAATTATCAATTCAAGAAATATTCAAAAATGTAGATTTATACAGAATTAAGATTAACAAGGCCTACAATAACAAGTTTATTAACGACAGTATATATAATTTTAAGTTAGTAGTATTGAATGATATGAATATTTTAATTGAAGAGGTTGAAAAAGCAAATGAATTGCTCCTTTTTTACAAAAGGAAATTTATTGATAAAACAAAAAACAAGCATAAGATTTGGATTGGTGAAAATACCCATGCAAATCAAGCTCTTAAAGAAATTAAAAAACAAATTATAATTATAAAAAGTGCAAAAAATGATTTTAATACACTTTCTGTCAAGCTAAATCAATGATTCAATTAATTCAAAAAATTACTTGACTTAGTTAAGAAAGCAAAGGGAGGATTGTATTTTTTTAGACCCAACTTATAATCCTCATAAGATTCATCAATCTTATAATGGGTTTAAAAAAATTGATTTAAATCAGATTTATAACTATTTATAGTTATTTGTTACTTAAAATGATGAAAAAAATTCTTCCATACATATTCTTATCTTATTGTTGATGTCATTAATTGCGCTAATGCCCTAGTTTTTATTTTTTAATCTATTTAGAACAGTTAATTTTTATACCATTTTCGTCCCAGCATTCAGCCTTAATAATATAAGGATTAAGGAAGGGATTGATATTTCCAAATTCATCAGGACTAATCTTGTTTGCTTTTCCGTTTATTTCAATAAAAAATTCACTACCCATTTCTCCATAATTCTCCAAACTAATATAGTCAATGAACTTTACAGTTTTTGCTTCTTTTCCATTTCTATAATACCAGGTTTTTTTTGGAACATTTATAATAATTCGATCTAACCCATATTTTTTAATGTTTTCGTCGTTAAAATCAAATGTTTTTATTTTTAAATCTCCTATCATTCCGCCTCTTAATATTGAAATTTTTTCGTTACTCTTTCCAAAACCAAATTTAAGCTTACCATTGTCATACCATTCAGTATGTTCGTGTCGTCCACAATATACACATCCATCTGTATTTTCAGATTTCTTTACACCATTCTCATAAAAATAGGTGTAATCCCAAATCAAACAATCCTTATCTAGACCTTCAGCCATTATGTTTCCATTTTTAAAATAAATATTGTCCACTGTTAGACAGGGGTTTGTCCAATAATTGTAATACTTATTTGTTCTATATCTAATTCCATTTAGGTAAGTTTCAATAGTAACAATATCTTCTTTTGGATTTTTTCCCGAAAGTGTTCTTCCAGTGTATCTCTTTTTGTTGTAATAAAAAACATTTTTTTCCTTTACAAGATCTGTTGAACTTATGGTATCATTAAGCTCTATTTTTTTCAAAAAACCATCAAAAACATAGCCTTCAATATTTTCATAGTTGTCTTCCCATAATATTTTATTTCCCTTGAGTTTTGGAGGAGATAAAGTTTTGATTTTAACCCAATGTCCTGATATTTCCTCAGTCTTACCAGTTGTATTATTGAAATCATTAATTGTCAAAGATTTTTCTGTCTTCTCTTTTATGTTTACAAAATCTCCAAACAAGAGAGTGGCTATTTTATTTCCGTCTGTCCCTGGTTTATCTCTCATATTTAATCCATTTGGTGAGGTTACGGAATAGATATTATCTTGCCCGCTACAGAAAAAAGGAAATGCCAGTAAGAGAAGTATTAGTTTTTTCATTGTGATGATTTATTTTTAATGTAATCAATTATACAATAATCGATATTAAAAAATTATGAATAGTTCAATATTATTTATGGTCTAAATTAAAAAAGTAAAAGAAGGTTTTTCAATCTTTATTAAGTTTTGACCAACTTATTTGGTGATTAGTTAGTTAACAGGGATAATTATTTTTTAAATGAAGCTATGTATGGTCGTTTGCTAATTGATATTTAGTTAGTTTAAAATAATTTTCAAATTAATTATATTGTTTAATAAAATTCAATCTACTAAATTACAGATGTAATCCACACTCTGTTTTTGGGTTATTATTCCATCTCCCTTCTCTACCTTCACCAGGTTGAGTACATTGTTCACAACCAATAGAATAATAACCTTTAGATATTAGTGGATGAAATGGTAGGTGATGCTCTTTTATAAACAAATTTCTCTCTTCTTGGGATACATCTAATAACGGGTAGAACTTAACAATTCCATTTCTTTGCTCAAAAAAATTCAAAGTTGATCTATTATCACTTTGCCACTTCATTAATCCAGATACCCATATTTTGTAATTTGATTTTAATTTTTCAAGGGGATTTACTTTATTTACATAACAACAAGAATTTGGATCTTTAATCCAAGTTTTATTGATTTTAGTCTCATTATGTTTTTTTTCATCAGCCTTCACGTCCTTCACATTAAGTCCGTAAAGCTTTGTTAGATATTCTTTGTATATCAAAGTTTCATTAAAATGATATCTGGTGTCAATGAAATAAATAAGTTGATTCTTATTAACATCTGAAAATAATTTTAATAACATAGCAGAGGAAGCGGCAAAAGAAGAAGTTAACATTATTTCATCAACATCAAAGTCTTCATATAGTTTAAATATTCGTTGTTTTAAACTTAACTTACTGTAAACATTATTAAGATAATTAATATTCAATTTTTTTGTATTAATAAGTGTGTTATTTACACTAAGTTACAAAATTTGAAGAAATCAATAAACAATATATTTATAGACATTCAAATATTGTTTCTTTAAAATAATAAATAGCTACATAAAGAATTGCTTAATATAATGAGTAATATTAACTAGTTTTTATTATAATTTTAATGTCCAAACTACCATCAGAACATAAATTTCTAGATCTTTCAGATTATGGCCGTTCTCCAGCAAGATGGATAGCAAATAAATTTAAAGAAACTAGAGTAACTGCAATTCACCTGACCACAATGTTTATTATGGCTGGTGTCTTTGCCATTTTTATGATGCTAACTAAACAACTTTATGCTGCAGCTATTTTACTAATTATTAAATCTATTCTTGATGCTGCTGACGGTGAATTAGCTCGTTTAAAACAAAAACCTTCTTATGTAGGTCGTTATTATGATTCCGTTTCAGATATTGTTCTAAACTTTTTCTTTTTAGTAACCATATGCTATATTACCAATGGTTCGTGGGCATTGGCATTTTTCGCTTTTCTTGCAATGCAATTGCAAGGTACTTTGTACAACTACTACTATGTAATTTTTCGCAATAGATTCAATGGTGATAAAACAAGTCGCATATTTGAAGATAAGGCACCTTCCGCTATGCCAGGAGAAAAACAGAGTAAAGTAAATCAATGGTTTTGGGTGTATAAAATATGTTACAGTATTTTTGATAAGACTATTTATCAAATGGACAAAAATGCAAAGTATGCTAAACATTTCCCAAAGTGGTTTATGACAGCTATTTCTGCTTTTGGTTTAGGGTTTCAATTATTAATTATTAGCTTTATGTTGTGTATCGGATGGGCTGAGTACATTATTCTATTTTTTATATGTTATTCAATACTAACTTTTGTATTTATTTTAGTTAGAAAGGGAATTAACTCTGGATGGATTGGAAACTACGTTGAAAAAGTTAATTAAAAAAATCACATCCCACTGCCATATTTATTGATGCTCACAGCATCACTTGTTCTGATTTGTTTAAATGCCTTGCCATAAGTTAGCAGCTGTTTTAAACAGTAATCTAATCGATTTTCAAAATACTCTTGTGATGAAGAATTATTATCAATTTCGTTGTCATTGAAGACAGATTCAACATTACGTATGATTAAATGCTCTGGCAAAAAACAAATTCTATTGTTTTTATAACTACTCATACGCAATTCAGCAACAGGGTAAGAGCCGCCATCTCCTGACGAAACAGTCACAATTAACGCAGGTTTATGAGCAAGCTCACCCTTTCCCCACATTAAGAAAAAGTTTTTTAGTCCCGCTGGAACCATTCCATGCCATTCTGGTGAAATTATAATAAAAGCATCACTGTAGGCTAATATTTTAGAAACTGAATCAAGTAAAGACTTTGAAGGATTACCAACCTTTCTCATATCTTCACTCCATAGAGGCAATGGATTATTAGCTAAATCAAATATATTTGCTTCATCGCATTCTTTTAATGGCTTAAGAGCACTCTTAATAGCTTTAGCAATTTTTATACTTTGCGAGTCTTTACGATGACTTCCAGAGACTATTGTGATATTCATATCTTTATATCTCTAAAGTAAGAAAAGTTTTTATTCCTTAATAACTTTCCTTTTTTCTAAATATTACCCAAGCCATTTTATCATTTAAAGGTCTATTTTAAAATAAAGAGAAAATATAGAGTTTGAATTTAAATACTACAACTAACTTCATCAATGGATATAAACTAAAGAGAGTAGAACAAATGGTTAGTTTGAGATCGTTAATTAGTTTAAAATAATTTTAATTATAAATTAAAGACATTTTACATATTCAATTTCAATAAACATATTTTTTATATTTACTTTCAACTAAAACAAAATAGATATGAAAAATACTGCTGTAATAACATTTACCTTCTTCATTACAATTCTTGTTTCCTCTTGTGGAAATACTGAAACAAAAAAACTAGAAACTCCTTTAGAAATTCAAGAACTAGATACAGTTCTCCAATCTTTAAATATCAATACTTCAACTAGCAGCGTGGAATGGAAAGGTGTTATGGTTGGTATATATTCTCATAATGGTTTTGTTTCTATTAAAGAAGGCAATTTAGTTTATCAAGGAAATTCAATTACTGGTGGCAACATAACTATAGATATGGAAACCATGACTCAATCTGATAGTTTATATAAAACTGAAGAAAACAAACTAGTAGCACATT
>JAYNHP010000022.1:0-17457 GCA_038108155.1 Flavobacteriales bacterium
AAAACAGCAGCAGGAACAAGAAGCTGCTGAAGCGCAAAAAAGAAAACAACAGCAAGAACAAGAAGCAGCAGAAGCACAAAGAAGAAAAGAGGAAAAACAAAAAGAACAGGCGCGATTAAAAAAACAAGCAGCAGAAAAGAAAAAGGCTGAGGCAGCCAAAGCAAAACAATTAAATAAAAAAACTGGTGGGAAGTAACCTTAGTATTTGTTCCTATTTAAATAAATTTTTTTTGCTAATAACATGGCGTTTTTAAAAGAAATGTAACTCGCTTTGTTTTTCCCAGCTATTTCATATGCAGTTCCATGGTCTGGTGATGTGCGGATAATTGGAAGCCCAGCTGTAAAGTTAACCCCGTGGTTTTTGCTTAATATTTTAAAAGGTATTAGTCCTTGATCATGGTACATCCCCAAAATGCAATCATATTCGTTATAATTTCCACTTGCAAAAAATCCGTCTGCTGGAAATGGCCCTGACACATTAAACCCATTTTCTAATGCTTGATCAATAGCCGGTTTAATAATTTTAACTTCATGTTGGCCGATGAGTCCCCCATCACCTGAGTGAGGGTTAAGCCCTAAAAGTCCTATTTTTGGATTTTTAATTTTAAAATCTCTTTTTAAAGACTGGTGCATCAATCTTATTTTTTTTAAAATACCATCAACTGTAATTGACTTGGATACTTGATCTAGCGATAGATGATTTGTAACAATTCCTACCTTTAGCTTGCCATGAGCCATCAACATTAAAGATTGGTTTTTATTGGTAATACTTGTTAAATACTCGGTATGGCCGTTGAAATTGAAATTATCGCCCTGAATAGTGTTTTTATCAATTGGGGCTGTTACAATGCCATCAATTAAGTTTTTCACAGCATGTTCGCTAGCTTTACTTAAAGATTGGAAAGCAACTTGACCACTTTCTTTTTTTGGCTGTCCAAAATGAATTTTGAAATTTGAATTGCTTAATTGAAAAATATTTAGAATTCCATTTTTAGCTTTCATGGGGTCATCAATAACATTTACGTCCGCTTTGATACTCAAATGATTCAAATAGAAATCAATAATGTCCAAATCTGAATAAATAATTGGAATAATACCATTTGAATGATCTTCTTCTGTTAGGGTTTTTAAGATAATTTCTGGACCAATTCCATTTGGATCTCCTATAGATATACCTATTTTGATTAAATTCTGCATTTGGAATGATTATTGACAAAAATAACCATAATTAGGTCTTTATTTATTCTTAAGTCGTTTATTAAATATATTTAAATGTTAAGAATTATGGTCTTTTGAGTAATTTTGAATAAATATGTTAATTAGAGTTTTTAACTTTTTGTTTTTACTAATCCCTATTTTTGTTTGGGGCTCTCACAACAGAGGAGGCGAAATAACCTATACTCACATTGGAGGTTTAACTTATGAATTTACCATTACCACTTGTACTGATTTGGGATCGGTTACCGGAACTGATAGGCCAGAACTCTTCTTAGACTTTGATCTGGGGACTCCGTTCGCACAAAGAGATACACTTTTAAGAACTTCCCAAGTCCCATTATCCATTTCACACAAAAAAAATATTTATGTTGGTACGCATACTTTTACTTCTACTGGGTCTCACAGAATTACTATGGAAGATCCCAATAGAAATGCAGGAATTTTAAATGTTTGGCCTGGAGGAAATAGTGACGATGTAGTTTTTGCTTTAGAGACTTTCTTAATTATTTCGCCTGTTTTAGGAGCTTCTGGAGGAAATAATTCGGTACAGTTTACAGAATGTCCATGCCCAGCGGTAGGATGTTTGAATAGGCCTTACTGTTACAACCCAATGGCTTACGACCCAGATGGAGATTCCTTGTCCTATGAGTTGGTAGCTCCGTTAGGGCAAGATGCACTTCCTTTGCTATTTGGAAATTATTATGTTTTTCCAGATGTAATTGGTGGTGGTAATTTAACTATTGATCCGGCTTTTGGAACTGTATGCTGGAACAATCCTATGATGGTTGGTGAATTTAATTTTACAATTTTGATATCCGAATGGAGAAATGGCTATAAAATAGGTTCTGTTATTAGAGATGTTCAGCTGACTATTAAAAATAACTGTACCAATAACCCACCAGACATCGTACCTATTGGTGATACTTGTGTAAAAGCAGGAAGCACACTGAATATAAACATTCAAGGTACAGACCAAGATTCAGATTTTATAACTCTGATAACTGCAGGACTTTCTTTTAATTTAAATAATTCCCCGTCCACTTTTTCATCAGTTGCTACTAACGGTATTGCTAACGGAATATTGCAGTGGAATACCAATTGTAGTCATATTCAACAATCTTCTTACTCAGTTTTAGTAGAATTGGAAGACAATGGAAATCCTGTTTTGTCGGACTATGAATCTTTTAATATTGACGTTAGGCCTCCGGCGATAACTGGATTAATGGCATCTTCAATAGGTAACACAATTCACTTAAAATGGGATAAAGCTATTTGCTCTAATGCATTAGGATACAATATTTATAAAAAATTAGGCTCCATAAATACATTTGAAGAATGTTGTCAATCTACTAACTTATCAAACTTTGGAGTAACCCTTATTCATCAAAGCACTTCGAACAGCGACACAACTTTCATAGACTTTGACTCTCTGGAAATTGGTAACACATATTGCTATTTTGTAACCGGAATTTATGATTTTGGTCAGCTTGAAAGTTGTCCATCGGATACAGTATGCTCAACATTAAAAAAAGAAGTTGCAGTTTTGACCAACATAAGTGTTGTAAAAACAGACTCTATTGTGGGAATAGATTCTATTAATTGGATTAACCCAACAGAACTAGATACTAATCAATACCAAGGCCCATATCACTATGAAATTATCAACAGTAATGGAAATATAATTCATCAATTTTCACCAAAAAATTTCTTGTATGAACTAGAAAATAGCTACAGCACTTTAAACACAAATACAGTTGATACCAACAGGAACTATAAAGTTGGGCTATACTATACTTATTTAAATTCGGATAGTCTTATTGGATATAGCAATCCTGCTACAAGTGTTCATCTTAGAACTATTCCAAACGATAACCAAATAGAACTTTTTTGGAACGAAAATGTGCCTTGGAATAATAATATGTATTTTATATTTAGAAGCGACTCCATAGATGGTAATTATATTTTAATTGACTCTACCATTGGCAACTATTTTTTAGACTCTGGATTAACAAACAGAGTACAATATTGCTATTTTATTAAATCAATCGGGGAATATTCAGATCCTTCTATAATAAGTCCATTGATTAATTATTCTCAAAAAGTATGTGATATGCCTTTTGACTATACACCACCTTGTCCTCCAACATTAACTTTACAAGGGGATTGTGATTTAGAAATAAACACTTTAAATTGGACTAATCCGAATAATTTTTGCTCTGATGATGCGGTTTCTTATTCCTTATATTACACTCCATTTTTGGATAGTGCATATTCACTAATTAATTTCTTTGATAATATTGAAGACACAACGTTTCAGCACCAAAATCAATACAACGGTGTAAATTCTATAGCTGGTTGTTATTATATCACAGCTACAGATTCTATAATTTATAACAATGAAAGTTTAGCTAGTGACACAGTATGCTTTGACAATTGCCCTAACTATATATTTCCCAATATTTTCACTCCAAACGGCGATGGCGTTAACGATTATTTCCAAGCCATGATGCCAATTAAATATATAGATAAGATAGAATTATATATTTTAAACCGTTGGGGAGAAGTTGTTTTCAAAACAGTTGACCCTTCGTTTTTATGGGACGGAACTGCAAGTGAAACACAACAAGATTGTCCAAGCGGCACTTATTACTTTCAATGTATAGTTAGTAATATTAGACTATTTGGAATTGAGTCCATAGAGCTGAATGGCCATCTACAACTTACAAGAAAAAACATATCAAATAATCAATAAATGTTTACTGGAATTATAGAAAGCTTAGGTAAAATTACCGCAATAGAAAAAGAAGGAGAAAACTACCACTTTACGATAGAGTCAGATATATCTAAAGAATTAAAAATTGATCAAAGTGTAGCGCACAATGGAGTCTGTTTAACCGTTGTTGAAAAAACCAAAAAAAATCATACTGTAACTGCAATTTACGAAACTATTCAGAAAACTAATATGGGTTTTTTGAAAGTTGGAAGTCTTTTAAATCTAGAAAGGTGTCTTAAAATTGGTGGTAGACTTGATGGCCATATGGTTCAAGGGCATGTAGATGACACCGTTAAATGTGTAAAAATAGTTAACGAAAATGGAAGTTGGAGGTATTATTTTGAAGGAACAAATATAAATCCAAAACTTCTTGTTAATAAAGGTTCAGTTTGTATCAATGGAGTAAGCTTAACTATTGCAAATACTAAAGGCAAAACTTTTGAAGTTGCAATTATTCCTTATACCTATGAAAACACAAACTTTAAAGCTCTAAAAGCAAATGATTTAATAAATATTGAGTACGATATTCTTGGAAAATATATTCTTAAAAATCTAAAGACTTAATTATAAGTCGACAATTACCGTTATATCTACATTTGGCCACAGAACGTTTTTACCATCAGGGCCTGTGTGTTGTTCTAGACAAACTTCGTTAAGGGCGTCTAAAGAAGATTGAGCACCCCAATTAAGAACATCAATGGATGTTTTAAGGTAAATCTCCTTACTGGTTTGGTCCATTTCCCATTTATATTGCTTTTCAACTTCTTGGCCGTTCATGTTAATCACAAGTTTGCCTAATCCATTATCATCAATTGAAATAATTCTTCCAGAAATGGAATCTGTATCTACCATGGTATTAAAAAAAGAATTTACAATTTTATAATCTCTTACCTTATCATTGGTACTTGTTGAAGCCACTGGAATCTTAAATGTTACACCTGAAATTGCAGTACTTAAGTTGGTGCTTTCGGTAAACCCTTTTACTTCAGCTGACTTAAATTTACCACCAACTTGTGCTTTTGCAGAATGCTTGAAAGCTGTCCATTTAATGGTTACATCTCCAAGGGTGTAAATATAATCGTTGACTGTTATTTCCGGTATTTTTTTAACAGATACTAAAGCCCCATCTTTAGGGGTCTCTGAGGAACAACTAATGAATAAAAAAGACGCAGCTATAATTAAAAAATTTTTCATGCATCAAATTTAATCAAGATGTTGTTTTTTTCAACGGTTTGTTGAGGGTTAACTTTTATCTCTTTTACTTTTCCGTCTACAGGAGACGATAAGATGTTTTCCATTTTCATGGCTTCTAAAATAATTACAGGATCGCCTTTTTTAACTAAATCTGACTCTTTTACAACGACATCGAGAATAAGACCAGGCATAGGGGCTTTCAAAATATTAATGTTTTTTTGGCTCCCTTTTTGAATCCCCAGTTTTTCTATTGTTTTTTCAACTTGTTTTATTAATCTAATAGTAGATATTTCACCATTTATTTTTATGATATAAGACTGGTCAATAGGATTTTCCTTTAAAATTTTACATTCAAATTTTTTAGAGCCGTTAGACAAAATAATTTCTTTCTCAGAGTGGCTTATTTTTAATACTTTGAATTTGCCGAGATCTTTTTGACTTAAATCTAACTGTACAACACTATTTAGAATTCCTGTAATCATAAACAAAGATTAAAGTAAATTTACAATTATTATCTTCTTAGTTTAACTTTAAAGACCCCAATATGTAAAAATAGATGAGTGGCATTTATATTCATATACCCTATTGCAAGCAAGCTTGTCACTATTGTGATTTTCATTTTAGTACCTCCATGAAAACAAAGAATGAAATGATTGACTGCATTGTTAAAGAAATGGATATTCGAAAAAGTGAGTTTTCAAAAAAAATTGATAGCGTATATATTGGCGGAGGGACACCATCTGTTATGACTAATTTAGAATTAGAGACCATTTTTAATGGATTAGAAAAAAAGATTTCTATTAGCGATATAAAAGAAATTACCATAGAAATTAATCCCGAAGATCTAATTAATGAAAAACTAGAGTTTTACTATGAGATTGGTATTAATAGACTAAGTATTGGAATCCAATCCATGAATAACGACATCCTAAAATGGATGAACAGAAGTCACAATAAAAACCAAATTATAAATGGGTTAAATACTGTCAAAGAGATAGGATATGAAAATATAAGTCTTGATTTTATTTACGGAACTCCAAAAAACTTAACAAGAGACTACAAGGCTGAATTATTAGAAATTTTAAAATTCAATCCAACTCACCTTTCCTGTTATCACTTGACTATTGAAGATGGAACTTATTTTGGACATTTAGAAAAAAAGAGGAAAATAAAAAGAATTGAAGATGATGTTAGTCAAAAGGAGTTTCAATGGATTTCTGAAAAATTGAAATCCAAAAATTACCAACATTATGAGATTTCAAATTTTGCTCTTCAAGGAAAGCAGTCTTTTCATAATTCCAATTACTGGAACCAGTCTTCCTATATTGGGTTAGGCCCTGGTGCACATTCCTTTAGAAACTCTACACGAAGATGGAATATTTCCAATAATAGACTTTACATAAAAAATATCAAAGCTGGTGTCCCCTATTTTGAGCAAGAAGTATTATCCCCTTATGATTTAGTGAATGAAAAAATAATGCTAGGGTTAAGAACATTAAATGGGCTAGATAAAAATTACATATTTAGCATTGTGCCCCAGTCTATAAAAGATGAAATTGAAAGTAAATTAAATACGTTTTTAAAAGATGAAATCCTTATCTCTACAAATAATATTATTTCTATGAATCCAGAAAAATGGTTGTTATCTGAGTATGTTTCAAGAGAATTATTTATTTTAAAAGAATGATAATTGAATTAGTTATAAATGACGAAAAAAAGAAAGCAGATTTAACTCGCCCAATTGATTTGTCTTTAACCTCTAAAGTTAAAAATAGCTTCAAGGCTTGGTATGTAGATGAAATTCAAATAAATGTAATTAAAAATGGAGACTTTGTTGGAAGTGTAAAACAAGGAGGGAGTGTTAATTTTAAAGAATTACTTATTAATCCTCATGGCAACATGACACATACAGAATCTGTTGGCCATATATCCAATCAAGAAGTTTTTGTAAATAACATACTTGGCCAGTATCATTTTTCAGCTCAATTAATTACTATCAGACCACAAGAAGCAAATTCTGATATGGAAAGTGGAATTAAAGCAGGTGATTTTTTTATTGGGATAGAACAAATTAAAGATAAAATAAAACCAAATATTCAATCTCTTATTTTAAGAACACAGAGCAGCTATAGCCAACTAAATGAAAAGACCTATAACAATACTAATTGGCCTTACCTTTCCGAAGAAACCGCAACTTACATAAGAGATTGTGGCATTGTTCATTTGCTAATTGACCAGCCATCTGTGGACAAGGAATTTGATGAAGGAAAACTATTGGCACATAAAGCATTCTGGAATTATGCTAATGAATTAGATAAAAACAGAACCATCACAGAACTTATTGGAGTTCCGGATGAAATTAATGATGGGATTTATCTTTTGAATCTTTCTGTTGCTAATATAGAAAACGATG
The DNA here is from genome assembly GCA_038108155.1 of Flavobacteriales bacterium. Classification (GTDB taxonomy): domain Bacteria; phylum Bacteroidota; class Bacteroidia; order Flavobacteriales_D; family Parvicellaceae; genus MED-G20. Next base: position 7,599 of record JAYNHP010000022.1, read on the forward strand.
CATCCCCTTCAAGACCAACTATTTATGAATTATTTTGAAACAAAATTTTGTTAAAAGGTAATTAAATGTAATTTTATTTTAAAAACGCCAATGAAGCTGGACGTAATAGACCTCAAGATATTAGAAGCCCTCCAAAAAAATAGTAAAATAACCAATATTGAACTTAGTAAGATTATTGGTCTTTCTGCTGCTCCAACTTTAGGAAGAGTTCAGAAATTGGAGAAATCTAAAGTAATTTCAAGCTATCATGCGACAGTAAATCATTCTAAACTAGGGTTGGGATTCACAGCCTTGGTTCACTTATCTCTTGTTCGACAGAAAACCGCAGCGGTTTCTAATTTCCTAAAGCAAATTAAAGAAATAAAAGAGGTGAAAGAGTGTCTTCAACTAACTGGGAAATTTGATTATCAACTAAGAATAATTACTAAAGATATTCCATCTTTTGAAAAATTGCTAGAAAATAAATTGGGCAATATTGAAGAGATAGCTCAATTGGAAACTTCTGTGGTAATTTCAACCAAGAAGAACTCTAGTGTTGCTCCACTAGATTATAAAAAAGAAATTATTCTAAAAAGATAATTTAGCAGATGCCATTAAGCTTCTACCTGGAGCGCTAATTCCAGATGCAAAGGTCTTGTAATGAATATCTAATAAATTATAAAGACCTAAAGACAGATTTAAAGATTCTCTATATTGATACCCAACTTGAGTATTTATGACCCACCAACTAGGGTAACCCATTGGCGAAGCTTCTAGAGGATTGTCTGTATTCCCTTGCCCAAATAGTTTATTAATTTTTTCTGCGTTAAAATTATTTAATATTTGAAACTCAATTTTTTTAAAAGTATAATTCAAATTTAGTTTGCCAAATAATGGAGGAATATGGCTCATAGGGATATGAGTATTTTTAAGAACCCCTCTTGTATAACAAAGACTAGAATGAACCTTAAGATTTTTAAAAAAAGTAATAAAAAGCGACCCACTTAATCCATAGACTATTCCGCTTTCACTATTTTGATTTGCTAAAATTTCATAATAGTTACTATCGTAATAAACTAAGTTAGAGCCATTAATTTCTAAGCTTTGTTTGGTAATTACATTATCTAAAATTGTAACAAAAGAAGAAGAAGAAAAACTAAATTGAATATTTTTAAAATCTATTTTTTTTCCGATTCCAAATGAAAAATTATAAGCATATTCCGGATCTAACTGACTATTAGGGACTGTTAAAAATTGGTCTTTAATAAATACTTTTCCTAAATCATCAATATTTGGAGCTCTAAAACCGGTACTTAAATCCAAAAATATTTTTGTGGTTTCATTTGGATAAAAATAAGTGCCAAGTGACCCACTGAGTGAATGTCTTTTAATTTCAAAGCCATCTGACAAAAAATCTAGAATATTATCATTAAATATGCCAAAGGCCTTATTCCAAGTGTACCTGATTCCTCCAATTAGAGATAGTCTATTTTTTTTTAGATTGTAACTGCCATAAATAGCAGGAAAAAAAGTGTTACTTCCTCCGCTAGGATATCTTGAATCTATATATGAAGTGGCGCTGTCTAAAAGATTAAGCTCATAAGCTCTACTGTTAACAGTATTATAGTATATCTCAGTTCCGTAATCTAATTTTGAATTTGACCCAATAGATTTTGAAAACTGGATATTAGATCCCAAAACATTAACTTTCTCTAGCGAATTTTTTTGGGAAAAACTATTAAATCTCCTTGTGATCCTTGATTCCTCAATATGCTGGTGAGATAAAACAGCTCTAATATCATCAAAAAAAATGGAGGGATGAGAAGAAGAAAAAGAAATGGAATTCAAAAGCCTTTTTTGTGGACCATAGTTCCACTGAGCATATTCCGGAAGATTATTTAAAGTTAAGTTATTGAGCTGGTCTAGTCTTTGAAGATTGGATGAGGAGCTATATTGTGAGTTGATAATTAATTTTGAAGTTGCATTTAATTTAAAAAGAATTTTATTTGTTAAATCAATTTGATTATATCCAACGCCTCTCTGGATAGATGGATTGGGATTGGTAATCATTGTGTCTTGAAAATTATTATATTCTGTGTAAAAATCATGTGTTCCCCAGTTTTGAAAGCCATGGACCCTGTTTTCCCCCATGGAAACATCTCCAAATTTTTTATAGGTAATTGATGTTAAAGATGCTATGTTTTTTCCTGATAAATTAAAATTTATATGGTTGGACAGCTCATTGGTTGCACTATTAAATCTTGTAAAATACAATCCATTATATCTAGAACTATCATTGGTATTTAACAAATTTGGATCTTTAGTTTTGTAATGAATGACCCCTCCTATAGCATCACTTCCGTAGGAAACTGCCGAAGGACCAAAAATTACATCACAACTCTCTAAAATAAAAGGATCAATGGTAATGCTGTTTTGTAGATGACCTCCTCGATAAATTGCATTATTCATTCTAACGCCATCCACCATTAAAAGTATTCTATTAGCTTCAAATCCTCTTATAATTGGACTGCCACCACCAAAACTGGTTTTTTGAATGGTTACTCCATCCACTAAAGTCAGAAGTTCTGCCCCTGTTGATGCATTTGAGTTTAATATCTCACTGGATTTAACTACTTGATGATTTAACTCTTTCATTCCAGTTGGTAATTGTGTTGAGCTAGAAGTGCTTGTAACAAAAACTGGAAGAGATTGGTTTTTGTTATTGGAAATCTGAAATAGAAAGTTTTTTTTGCTTAACTCTAGCTGACTTTGTATGTAAGTTTTTCCAGCAAAGTTTATTGAGATGGTATCGTAAATATTTAATGATTTTAAGAGAATAACCCCTTTTCTATTGGTAGTAAAGGTGTCTTTTATAAACTGATTTTGAAATATTACTTTCTTAGATTTTATTGCATTGCCAAATTCATTTACGAAAGTAATTTTCTGGCCTGTGTAACAAGCAGTTGAAAAAAGGAAAATTAAAAAAATATATGCTTTGAATAAATAACTCAATCGTAAAGAGATTGTAAAATCTTAATGGAATTTAACTTGTCTGTATTTAGTATTTCATGATAGGACATGTACTTCAAAAATAAATCCATAATTAATCTTCTGTCAGTAGTACTAATTTTAAAAAGAAATATATTATCAATATTCGTGCCTAATAGTTTATTTAATAATTGATGAGGAAAATTCTCATCGATATTTGGATCAAAGTTATTGGTGAATTTGCCATCAGAAAGGCTAAAATAGGGGGTTTGAGTTCCAAAATTATTCAACGGCTGTATTCCAAAATGAGTTAAAATCTCTTTAATAAAAAAAAGTCCAAATACAGCATTAAAAGTTCTATGTTCAAAAGAAATAATCATTTTCTCTAACTCAACAAAGAGTTTTTCATTTTTTTCTTCTGTATGAAAAACTTTATTTAAAATCTCGGTCAGTAAAAGTGCATAACCAGTTTTTCTGATATCGCTTAAAATATCAATAATTGGAAATTTCATTTCTACATTATTTGCCCTATTTACTTTTTTTTCTGGATTGTAGGCCGTACTAAACTCTATGAAATGAAAAGGTTGAAATAAAAATGCCTGATTTTTTTTGGTGCTAATGGTAAAAACAAAAGTAGATCTTCCATATTGTCTTGTCAATAAGTCTACAATAATTGAATTGTGCTTAATTTTAGTAGCCCTAAGAAATAATGCTTCAATTCTTTGACTCATGCTTTTTTGAATGTCATTTTGAATTCCGCTCCCTCTGCTCTCTCTTTTACCAAGCTAATCTTCCCACTATGATTCAAAATGATTTGCCAAGCTAAAGCTAAGCCAAGTCCTTTGCCTTTTGTTTTTGTGGTGAATTTGGGTTCAAATATTTTATCCTGAATATCTTTTGGAATGCCTGGTCCACTATCAATAAAAGATACTGTTATTTTATTCTCTTCTTGAGAAATATTTATTTCAATGTGGCCTTTGTGGTCCATTGCATGCAAACTATTTTGAATTAAATTATTAAAAAGTCTAATGAGTTGATTTTCGTCACCAATTAATCTAAAAGAACTATTCTTTTGAAAATTTACATTAAATTTTACATTTTCTTCATGCTTAAATAAGTTTCTTATTTTATGAATGATATCAATTAAATCTAATTCCTGTTTTTTTCCTTTTGGCAGCTCGGCATAATTAGAAAATTCATCGGCTATTTCAGTCAATATTCGGATTTGCTGAAGCATTTTTTCCTGAAAATCTTTCAAGGTGTTTCGATTCTCTCTTTTGGATATATCTAATGCCCTCCCCAAATGTTGGATACTTAATTTCATAGGTGTCAATGGGTTTTTGATTTCATGTGCAACTTGTTTCGCCATTTCTCTCCATGCTATTTGACGCTGGTTTTGAGCTAATTTTTCTTTACTTAATTCAAGCTTATTAAGCATTTCGTTGTAAGCATTAACTAAAACTCCAATTTCATCGTTATTTTCCCATGCAAGTCTTTCGTTGTTTTCGCCAATTTCTACCCCTTTAATTTTTGAACTAATTGATGCGATTGATTTGGTGATATAGGTAGAAAGTAAATATGCTAAGATTACAGCGCCAATAAAAAGCAATAAAAAAATAGTAAGTAACCTTTTTAAAAAATCCCACAGTTCTGTTTTATTAGTATAATCAGATGGATGGTATGGGATATTAATTATACCCATTTTTTGATTTTTCTTATTAAAGGCAAAAGAGTAAGAATTAATATCTTGATTACTTGATCTTTCAACTAACCTGCCATTTTTTGATTGATCTAATTTTAATAATAACTCTTTACTTAAATCTCTAGAGTATCGATCCTGAAAAAGGGTGTCTATGGAAGTAATTAATATTTTACCAGATAAATTAAAAATTACAATAGGTAAATTATTAACATCTGCTATTTCTCTAAGCTTGTAATCAAAGTCTTTTGTAATAAACTCACTCATAGTTGCAGGATCTAATTCATTTAAAAAATACTGCAATGAAGAATTTATTGTCTTTTCCTTTCTTTGGATTCTTTGAAAATGATACTGGTCGTTTTGTTCTTTAAAAAAATAAAACGTTGTAACTCCAATTACAATTAAAGAAAGTGCTACTAGAGCAAGTATAGATATATAAAATCTGTTTTTTAAAGAAGAGTAAAACCAATGCATCAAAGGTAAATTTATGCAAAAGGAATTTAAAAATTAAGACTGTAGTAGTTTATCCTCCTAGAGCCTCTGCGCCAGCAACAATTTCTAGAATTTCGTTAGTAATGGCCGCTTGTCTGGCTTTATTATAAAATAACTTTAAATCGTTTTTCATTTCGTTAGCATTATCAGTGGCTTTATGCATTGCTGTCATTCTAGCTCCATGTTCAGATGCAAATGAATCTAAAAGCGCTTTATAAAGTTGTATTTTTAAGGAACTTGGGATGAGTTCTTTAAGAATTTCCTCTTGATCTGGTTCAAAAATATAGTCTACTGAACTCTCTTTCTCAGAATGAACGGGTTTGACAGGTAAGAATGGCTCATTGACCGTAATTTGAACCGCAGCATTTTTAAAAGAATTATACACTAAAAAAGCTTTGTCAAAAACATTATTTTCAAAAGCTGACATCAACTTAGAAGTGATAGAAATTGAGTTTTCATAGCTTAGGTCTTCCCAAATAGTTTGGGCGTCTGTAGGCAATGTATCATTACTGTTTAATAACTCTGTCTTTTTAAAAGCATCAAAAACTTTTTTTCCAATTGTTAAAATGCTGTATTCGTTATCAGGATTTTCTTCAATTGTTTTTTTAATTTCTTTAACTACGTTATTATTGAAGCCGCCGCAGAGGCCCCTATTAGATGATATAGCAATTAATAATACTTTTTTGCCCTTATCGTCTCGCATCATTGGATGTTCTGTTTCTCCAACTGTAGAAGAAACATTTAAAAGAATGTCATTGAACTTTTTTGCAAAAGGTCTCATTTGAACTATTGCATCTTGAGCTCTTTTGAATTTTGCTGCTGAAACCATTTTCATAGCAGAAGTTATCTGCATAGTTGACTCTACAGAAGTTATTCTAGTTCGTATTTCTTTTAAGTTAGCCATTTAAATTATGCTTCGTAATTTTTAGACATTTCTGCAACAACTTTCTTGATTAAATCTGTCACCTCTTCTGTTAATTTTCCAGCTTTTAAAGTGTCTAATTCTTTCCTGTATTTCGTTCTCATTAAATCTAAAAAGTTTTCTTCAAAATCTTTAATTTTAGCCGTTGGAATGCTAGTTAATATTCCAGTTGAACCACAGTAAATAATTGCTACTTGTTCTTCAACAGGCAAAGGAGAACCTTCGTTTTGTTTTAAAATTTCAACATTTCTCGCTCCTCTTTCCAGAACCGCCATGGTAGCTGGATCTAAATCAGAGCCAAATTTAGAAAATGCTTCAAGCTCTCTGTACTGAGCTTGATCGAGTTTTAATGTTCCAGAAACTTTTTTCATAGATTTTATTTGTGCAGATCCTCCAACTCTAGAAACAGAAATACCAACGTTTATTGCAGGTCTAATACCTGAATTAAATAAGTTCGCTTCTAAAAATATCTGCCCATCTGTAATAGAAATAACATTTGTTGGAATATAAGCAGAAACATCACCAGCTTGAGTTTCAATAATTGGTAAAGCAGTAAGAGATCCACCCCCTTTGACTTTTCCTTTCAAAGACTCTGGTAAATCATTCATCTGTTGAGCAATTTCATCTGAATTATTAATTTTTGCTGCTCTTTCTAATAATCTGGAGTGTAAATAAAATACATCTCCTGGATAAGCTTCTCTTCCAGGAGGTCTTCTTAATAATAAAGAAACTTCTCTATAAGCAACTGCTTGTTTAGATAAATCATCAAATATAATTAAAGCTGGTCTACCAGTATCTCTAAAATATTCACCAATTGCAGCACCAGTAAAAGGAGCATAAAATTGCATTGGCGCTGAATCAGAAGCATTAGCAGCTACTATAACGGTATATTCCATAGCTCCGGCTTCTTCTAATTTACTGACAATACCTGCAATTGTTGACCCCTTTTGGCCAATTGCTACATATATACAGTAAACTGGCTCTCCTCTATCGTAAAACTCTTTCTGGTTAATAATGGTGTCAATACAAACAGTTGTTTTACCTGTTTGACGATCGCCTATTACCAATTCTCTTTGACCTCTACCAATTGGAATCATAGCATCGATTGCCTTAACTCCAGTTTGAAGAGGTTCATTAACTGGTTGTCTATAAATAACTCCAGGTGCTTTTCTTTCAATTGGCATTTCGAATAATTCTCCTTCAATTGGTCCTTTTCCGTCAATTGGCTGTCCAAGCGTGTCAACTACTCTTCCCAACATTTTCTCTCCAACTTTTATTGAAGCAATTCTATTGGTTCTTTTGACCGTATCTCCTTCTTTAATATTATTGGATGCACCTAGTAATACTGCACCTACATTATCTTCCTCTAAGTTTAATGCAATCCCTTGAAGACCATTATCAAATTCAATAAGTTCTCCATACTGAACTCCGCCAAGTCCATAGATTCTTGCAATTCCATCGCCAATTTGTAATACTGTACCTACTTCTTCTAGTTCTGCTTCAGACTTAAAGCCTGATAGTTGTTGTCTTAGAATTGCTGAAACTTCTGCTGGTTTTATTTCTGCCATTTTATTGTTTTTAGAAATCCTTAATAAAAAGGTTTTTATTGTAACTGTTTTTTAATTCTTTTAATTGCTTTCTCACGCTATCGTCAATTTGGAAATCGCCAACTTTAATAATTGCGCCTCCTAAAATATCATGATTTATTTCTTCTTTTAATTCCACATCCTTATCCATCTTCGTCTTAACAAATGAAACAACTTTTTCCTTGAGGTCTTTATCTAAAGGAATAGTTGTGGTAACACTAGCTGTAATGATTTTATGATGAGATTTATATAGCTCAATGAAGTTTTTAGAAATTGAATGAAGAAGAGATTCTCTTTTTTTCTTAGTTATTAACTCTACAAAAAGATAAGTTGTCTTGGAGAGCTTGTTTTCAAATAAAGATTTTAAAATGGATAATTTTTTGCTGGTATTAATTATAGGGCTTTTAAGCATTAGACTAAAGTCATTACTCTTAGAACAAAGAGCTTCAACAGCAAGTAAGTCATTGTAACACTCTTTCAATTGATTTGTTTCAATTGCTAAATCAAGTAAAGATTTTGCGTATCTAGTTGTGATTTTAGAGGCTATCATACTTCTAATTCATCTGATTTTTTAATGTTTCTTCAACAAGCTTTTTCTGACTCTTTACATCTTTAAGCTCTGATTTAATAATTTTCTCCGCCATTTGAATTGATATATCAGCGATTTCATTTTTCAATTCAGTCATAGCCTTCATCTTTTCATTACTAATTTGTTCTTTGGCAGATAATATTATTTTCTCTGCTTCACTAGAAGCTTTACTTTTTGCTTCTGAAATGGTATTTTCTTTTATTGCCCTTGCTTCTTTAATTATAGAATCTCTTTCTATTCTTGCTTCATTTAATATCTTTTCATTGTTTGCAGAAAGTTGTTCCATTTCAGCTTTTGCTTTTTCTGCAGATGATAAAGCTTCTGTAATAGAATTGTTTCGATCATCTACTGCTTTTAAAATAGGTTTCCAAGCGAACTTCTTAAGGATAACAAGTAATAATATAAATATTACTACTGTCCAAAACATTAAACCTATTGCAGGTGTTACCAATTGCATTGAATCCATTGTATATAATTTAAATAAAAAATAGAGCTGAAGCCAAACGCTTCAGCATCTACTTTTAGTTGGTTATTAGTATAATTAGCCTTGTAGCAAAGCTACAACAACACCAAATAATGCCACACCCTCAACAAGTGCTGCAGCAATAATCATATTTGTTTGAATCATTCCAGAATGTTCTGGCTGCCTTGCCATTGATTCTAGTGCCGATCCACCAATTCTACCAATTCCTATTCCAGCACCAATCGCTGCTAAACCTGCACCAATTGCTGCTATTCCTGTAATTGTTCCCATTTTTTTATTTTTTAAGGTTAAACAATGTTATTAATGATGATCCACAGTTGCTAACCCTATAAATAAAGAAGTCAACAATGTGAAAATGTAAGCTTGTAGAAATGCTACTAACACTTCAATTAAATCCATAAATAAAACAAATATTACAGCCACTGGAGACAAACTCCAAGCTGCCACATCTCCCAAACCACTTTGGGCCATAAATATTAGTGAAATCAAACTCAAAATAATGATGTGACCTGCGGAAATATTAGCAAAAAGTCGAATCATTAAAGCAAATGGTTTGGTGAAAATTCCAACAATTTCAATTGGAATCATAATAGGCATAAGAGCTAATGGAACTCCAGGGGGGTTAAAAATATGCCCCCAATAAGATTTATTGCCCGAAATATTAGTTACCAATAGAGTTATGAATGACAATACTAAAGTGATTGCAATATTTCCAGTTACATTCGCAGATCCTGGCAGAAGACCTACAAGATTATTCATTAAGATAAAAAAGAATAATGTTAACAAATAAGGAAGATATTTTTGGTAGTTCTTTCCAATATTAGGTTTGACAATATCGTCTCTAACAAAAAGAACTAGCGGCTCCAGAAAAGACAACAATCCACTTGGAGCAGATTTGTTTTTCTTGGCTTTAGATCCTGAAATCCCAAAAAATATCAAAAGTAAAACCAATGCAAAAAGCATAGAAGCTACATTTTTAGTGATTGAAAAATCTAATGGAATAGTAGCATTTAATACATGATGTTGGTCGTCAAAGGTTGCGTTTAGTTGGCCATCATTTAATTTATAAATTTTGCCATGTACTCTAACTAATTTATGACCATTTACATCAACAACATGA
>JAYNHP010000022.1:17557-31555 GCA_038108155.1 Flavobacteriales bacterium
TGCAACCAAAAATAAAGTAACAAATACGGTAAAATTTTTAAGCGAAAAAGACAACATCTTGCTAACTTGTTATTAAAATTCGGCCAAAATTAATTAATTATTTCAATGACTAAAGTGTTTTGTTAAATTTATTACTCACTTGTTTTCATTAATAAAAAAATTTCAACGAACAAATATGCAAAATAAAAAAAGAAAAAGTGTAATATATATGGAAGAAAATTGATGTCTTTTTGAGAAATTAAAGGATATAAAAAAACAAGACTTGCAATCATTTTAAAAAAGCTTAGAGCTAAGTAAGTAAATGGAGAAGTTTTTAATCGTTTTTTTAAAATATCATATAAAATGAAAAAAGAAAAAGTTAACGCCAACAAAAAAAAATTTACAATAAAAACATCTGCAATTTTTATTTCTTCAATTACTAAAAAATGAACACATGAAAAATCAAGACCTATAAAAAAAATAAAACATAAAATTAGAATTAAATATTTATTGCTCATCTGTTTTTTAAAGTTGTAATAATTTGGTAAAATGCTATAAAAACAGCACTTAAAGATAGTATTAACGTCCACCACGGGGTTTTGCTTTGATAGGTTTCGTCTAGATAATTCCCAAAATAAGTTCCAACTCCAATAATTATCCCCATTTGAATAGCTAAATTACTGTACAGTAAAACTTTGTTTCGGTTTTCCATAGGAGATTGTTAAGCAAAAAATAGTTAGTTTTTAAATGCAGGCAAAACTTGCTGTATTTTTGTCAAAGTTATTGATTTTATAAAATGTGCATTTGGAAGAAAAAAAAGAAATAAAAACTTCATTATTTAAAAAATTACTCAAGCTCTTAATTATTTGGTTATTGGTGTTTTCTCCTGCAATAGGACTTTGGGGGTTAATTAATCTAGCAGATGATGAGACTTTGCCAGAAATAACAGAACTGGAAAACCCTAAAACAGATCTAGCTAGTGTGGTTTTAAGCTCTGATTATGTTCAGCTAGGAAAATACTACCATGAAAATCGTACCAATACTCATTTTAACAACTTACCTAAGTCATTAGTTGATGCGCTTGTTGCTACAGAAGACGAGCGATTTTTTGAACATTCTGGAATAGATGTAAGAGCCTTACTAAGGGTTTTTAAAGGATTAGTTTCTGGAGACCTAAAGGGTGGTGGTTCTACCATAACACAACAGTTAGCAAAATTACTTTTCCCTAGAAAAAGATTGAATAAATTCGAGTTTGCATTAAGGAAATTTAAAGAATGGATAATAGCCTCTAAACTTGAAAAGAATTATACCAAAGAAGAAATCTTATCAATGTACCTTAACAAATTTGACTTTTTGAATAATGCAGTTGGAATAAATAGTGCTGCCCAAGTTTATTTCAACAAAATCCCAAAAGAGTTGGAGTTGCATGAGTCTGCAATGCTAATAGGAATGGCAAAAAACCCTTCTTTGTTTAACCCTATTAGAAGACCAGATACTGTTCTTAAAAGAAGATCAGTCGTTTTATACCAAATGTATAAAAACAAATATATAACTAAAGCAGTTTTTGATTCTACAAAAAAATTAGAGCTCGACTTAGACTACAATAAAGTCGATCACCAAACAGGATTAGCTCCATATTTTAGAGAAATATTAAGGCTAGAATTGGGGAAAATATTTTCTGAAAAAGACGAGAATAATGAATACATAATTAAGAAATCAAATGGCGAAAAATTTGATTTGTATTCAGATGGCCTTAAAATTTATACCTCCATTGATAGTAGAATGCAAAAACATGCAGAAAAAGCTGTTGAATCTCATTTTAAAAATTATTTGCAAACTGCCTTTGACAGAAATAATGAAAAAAACAAAAACAAGCCATTTTCAAATGACATAACGAAGTCTCAAGCAGATACTATATTGGCTAGAGCTCTGAAACAATCTATGCTTTATAAAAAATTAGTAGGGGAAGCCTGTTCCTATTGTGAAAGGCCAAAAAAATATATTATTAAAAAAGAGGAAGGATTTGAATGTTCCTACTGCGGAACAGTTAGTCCATTTCATACAAAAGATGAAATTGCTAAAAAACTTAATCAAAAAAGAAAAATTAAAGTTTTTGACTGGCATTCAGAAAATTTTGAAAAAGACACCCTTTTTTCTACAAAAGATTCTGTTAAATACTATAAAGGGCTGTTAAGGGCTGGGCTAATGTCTATGAACCCTCACAATGGGGAGATTAAAGCTTGGGTTGGTGGTCCAAATTTTAAACATTTTAAATACGATATGGTTAAAAAGGGAAGGCGACAAGTGGGATCTACCTTTAAACCTTTTGTTTATGCTACCGCTTTGGAATCTGGCGTTGTAGATCCGTGTTATCAAGTGCCTGATATAGAATATTGTATTGAGGTTCCTTTTAATGAGTTTAGAAAAAAACTATGGTGCCCTACCAACTCGGGAGATAACTTTACTGGAGCCTTGACCTCTATATCCTTTGCTCTGGCAAATTCAATGAATAATATTACTGCAAGTATCATCAAAAAAGGTTCTATGATTAACGATGTCTTTAACCGTGTGGCGCAGCTAGGAATTGACACCTCTAAGTTTGACCAAGTCCCCGCAATGGCTTTAGGGGTTTTTGACATCTCTGTTCATGATATTGTTGGCGCAATAGCTCCATTTGCTAACCAAGGTGTATATATGAAGCCTGTTTACCTTCTAAGAATTGAAGATAAATTTGGAAACCTTATTTATGAGCCCAAAATAGAATCTAAACAAGTTTGGAACAGGGAAACTGCATATTCTATTTTGGAAATGATGAAACTGGTAACTAGTGGGATCAGTCATCCTACCTTAAAAAACGCTTATGGCAATCCTTTAAGAGGTGGAACAGCAATTCGTATAAGAGCTAAAGTAACAGAAGATAGACCATATACCGGAATAACGCAGCCAATTGCTGGGAAAACAGGGACAACTCAAAATCAATCCGATGGATGGTTTATGGGCTTAACTCCTGATTTAGTTACAGGTGTTTGGGTGGGTGCAGAAGATAGATCTGTTAGATTTAATACTTTAAATATGGGAATGGGAACCAATACTGCTCTCCCTGTTTTTGCATACTACACTAAGTATATTAATGCAGACGATTCCTTAAATATTTCACAAGAAGATTTTGAAATGCCTGAAACTATGTTGAAATCCCCCATTGATTGTAATGAAACTATAAATAATAATAAGGCAAAAGATGAGCTAGAAGATGAATGGTCTAATGATGATAACTGGTAAATAAATGATTGAAAAAAAAGTTTTAAACGCTGCTGATGGCTGTAAAGACATTTATAGTGGGGCAACCATAATGCTGGGAGGTTTTGGGCTTTGTGGGATTCCAGAAAACTGTATACAAGCACTAGTAGAAATGAAGATAAATGGATTGACTTGTATTTCTAATAATGCAGGAGTTGATGATTTTGGGTTAGGTTTTCTGTTAAAGAACAAACAAATTAAAAAAATGATTTCTTCTTATGTTGGTGAAAATGAAGAATTTGAACGACAAATGCTTTCTGGAGAGCTTGAAGTAGATCTTATCCCACAAGGTTCTTTAGCTGAAAGATGCCGAGCTGCTGGAGCTGGAATACCTGCCTTTTTTACTCCTGCAGGTTTTGGTACTGAAATTAGTAAAGGGAAAGAAGTGAGAAATTTTAACGGGAAGCCCCACATCTTAGAAACTGCTTTAAATGCAGATTTTGCAATTGTAAAAGCATGGAAAGGGGATACAGCTGGAAATTTAATTTATAAAGGAACAGCAAGAAACTTTAACCCTCTAATGGCCATGGCAGGAAAAATTACTATAGCAGAAGTAGAAGAATTAGTTTCCCCTGGCGAACTTGACCCAAATCAGATTCATACACCAGGAATATTTGTACAGAGAATTTTTAAGGGTTCTAATTACGAAAAGAGAATAGAGCAAAGAACCATAAATGAAAACAAATAATATGGGAATAGATAAGATTGGTATTGCAAAAAGAATTGCTCAAGAACTAAGAAATGGTTGGTATGTAAATCTTGGAATTGGTATTCCAACACTGGTTGCTAATTATATTCCTAGTGGAATAAATGTTGAGTTCCAATCTGAAAATGGCATTCTTGGCATGGGCCCATTCCCTAGGGAAGAAAATATAGACGCTGACTTAATTAATGCTGGGAAACAAACCATTACAGCCCTTCCAGGAGCAGTTTATTTCGACTCCTCAATGAGCTTTGCAATGATAAGAGGAAAACATGTTCAACTTACTGTTTTAGGAGCTATGGAAGTTTCAGAAAATGGAGATATTGCCAATTGGAAAATTCCTGGTAAAATGGTGAAAGGAATGGGGGGAGCTATGGACTTAGTAGCTAGTGCAGAAAATATTATTGTTGCCATGATGCACACTAATAAAAAAGGAGAAAGTAAATTGTTAGAAAACTGTAGCCTCCCTCTAACAGGGGTCAATTGCGTTAAAAAAATAGTGACAAATCTTGCTGTATTAAATATTTTACCTGACGGGGGATTTGAGCTCTTAGAGAGGGCCCCAGGGGTAACAATACAAGAAATAAAATCTGCTACTAAAGGAAAGCTTATTGTCAATAGTAATGAAATTCCAGAAATGCAATTATGACCTTAAATCTCTAATTTATTGAAAAAGGACTCTTTTGTTCGACTGACTTTGATTGCCATATTATTAATTCAAATAGTGGTAATTTTGAATATCCGACCTTGGAAAAATGCAGAAAAACAAAATGCATTAATAAATTGGGATGTCACCTCTTATTATTCCTACTTACCTGCAATTTTTGTGCACCAAGATTTAAAATTTAACTTTTTAAAAAATTCAACTATTAATTATGCTGAAAAGCACCAGTTTTGGCCTGAAACAGCTCCCAATGGAAATAAAGTTATAAAAACAACAATGGGAATGTCAGTCTTGTATCTTCCATTTTTTTTAGTTGCTCATGCTTTTGCAATTTTTAGTCCGGAATTTAATGCTAACGGATTCTCTAAAGTTTATGAAATAGGATTAACATTTTCATGTGTCTTTTATTTAATAATTGGCATGTACTTTTTAAGTAAAATCCTATTAAGGCTATACGACAAAAAAATTGTTTCCATTTTATTGAGTTTAGTTTTTTTGGGAAGTAATTTGTTTTTTTACTCTACTACTGAACCTTGTATGTCTCATGCTTATACTTTTTCTCTAGGCTCCATTCTAATGTATCTGACTACCAAAATTTTTGAGAAATTTGAGCTTAAGACAGCATTACTTTTTGGGGTAATATTAGGACTATTATTTCTCGTGAGACCAACCAATATTATATTTGGATTAGTCTGTTTTCTTTTCAATGTATTTAGCTGGAAGTCTCTTAAAAAAAGACTGGTTTGGTCTTTGGAAAATTCGAAACTTTTAGCACTTACAATCTTGGTAGCTCTTGCTGTATGCTCCGTTCAATTTATATACTGGAAATGGGCTACTGGAGATTGGATATTCAATTCCTATGTCGGAGAAAGATTTTACTTTGATAGACCAAGAATATTAAATTTTCTTTTTAGCTACCGAAAAGGATGGTTGGTTTACAGCCCTATTTTCATTTTATCTTTTTTAGGGCTTTTTAAAATGTATAAAAATAAAAACGAATGGGGATTGCCTGTTGTAATTACTTTGATTACCACTATATACCTATTTTCTTGTTGGTGGTGCTGGTGGTTTGGAGGAGGATTTGGAATGAGACCAATGATTGATTATTATCCACTTTTGATAATTCCAATTGGGGAGCTTTTAAAACAGAAACTAACCCTTTTAAAAAATGGAGTTTTAACCTTTATTTTATTATGTATTTCTTTTAATTTATTTCAAACACTACAAAGAAGAAATTTAGTTATTCACTGGGATAGCATGAGTAAAGAATCATATTGGGCCTTTTTTACAAAAATTAAAATGGAGAAGAAAGAAGACTGGGAAAGGCAAGAAAATCTCTTAATAAAACCTGACTATGACAAAGCTAGAATTGGAGAAAGTGAATATGACTTTGAAATTTTACAGTAAGTTTAACCTATTAGTTAACTCATCCTTGTAAGACTTTCCAATATGAATTTCTTTGTCATTGATAATTATATAGTTGTCCTCTATCGATTTTATTTGATCTAACCTTACAATAAATGACCTTTGTACTCTAAGAAATTCTTTATTTGGAAGCTTTGCCTGAAGCTCTTTCATAGTTGTTAGCACTGTATGCTTTTCAAGTTCAGTATGGACTCTGACATAATTACCAAGTGCTTCTACCCACAAAATGTCTTTAAACTTTAATTGAACAAGTTTTGAATCTGTTTTAATGAATACATGTTCTGAATCGTCGTTTTCAACCAGCTTTGCTCCGGTTCCAAAAAGCTTATTATTAATTTTTTTAACGGTTTTAATGAACCTTGCCCATTCTACAGGCTTTTTTAAAAAGTCTGTAACATTGTATTCATAAGACTCAAGGGCAAATTCATCATGAGAAGTGATCATTACAACTAGTGGTGGGTTTTCTAGATTTTTCAACAACTCAATTCCTCCCATTTTAGGCATTTCTACATCTAGAAACAATACATCTACCTGATTGTTATTAATGAAGGTGTAAGCATCTAATGCATTTTGAAAGGTCCCCACACAGGAGAATTCTTCTAATTGGTCAATCATATCCTCAACAATAGAGATACAAAGTTCGTCATCATCTACAATAATAGTCTTTATCATAACTTCAATTTTTCTTTAGTATTTGAAAGAAATAAACTTTTAAGTAGATTTAAATCCTCCCTTAAATCTACTATTTTTTTTAATTCCATGGCGCTAATACATTCTGCAATATCGTTGAATTCCATGGTTGCAGAAGAACCTTTCATTTTATGTAATTTACTTTTAACAAGTAGTAAATTTTCTGAACTAATTGCTTGATTGAGCTCCTTAAAGTCTTTTCTGAAAGTTCTAGTGAATATTTCTAAATACTTAGCTTTGTTATTTGTGCTAATTGACTTACCTAAATCTATATTTTTAATCGTCTCTGATATTTTTTTATAAAGCATTTCTATCTGAAAAGGTTTTGAAATACAATCGTTCATTCCATTTTGATAACATCGCTCTAATACGTCTTCTACCAAATGAGCTGTCATTGCAATAATGGGAATATTATTAATTTTGGAATTGGCTAATTTTCTTATTTCAGAACTTGTTTCAAAACCGTTTTTTAAGGGCATTTCAATATCCATTAAAATGATATCGTAGTGCTTAGCAGCCACTTTTTCCATCACTTCCTCCCCATTTACAACCCAATCTACAGTAACGTTATTTCTAGTGTTTTGGATTAAATCTTTAAAAAGTTGGCCATTAAGCTGGTCATCCTCGGCCATTAATATTTTAAGCTCTTTAATTGGAGAAATAAAATCTTTATTTTCTAAAACTCTTTTCTTTGCTTTTTCATATGGAATTTTAAATCTAAAATCTGTTCCTAATTCACTAGATTCTACATTAATTTCCCCACCCATTAACTCGATTAAAAGGTCACAAATTGCCAGCCCTAAACCAGTACCTCCATACTGTCTAGAAGTATTTGTTTTTTCTTGAGCGTAGGGCTGAAAAATAAGCTTAAGTTTATCTTGCTCGATCCCTTTTCCATTGTCACTAACCTGAACTTCAATAGTTTTATTTTTTATGTTTTTAAGCTCTACTCTAGCAACTCCACCAGGAGCATATTTTATGGCATTATCTAGGAGGTTGACTATAATTTGCTGAAAACGAAAAGCATCTCCTAAAATATTCTCTGGAATTTTATTTCCTACAATGAATTTTACCTCTACGTTGTTGTCCAATGCTTTGCTATTTAAAATAGAAATAGCGTTTTCAATCACTTTTACAGGGCTAAATGGAATTGTCTCCAATAATATTTTACGCTTTTCAAGCTTTGCCAAGTCTAGAATGTCATTTACTAAAAATAGAATGTTACTAGCGCTACTTTTCAAAGCATTTAAATGGCCCTTTTGAGAAGGGGTTAGTTCTGTTCTGTCCAATATTTCTGAAGCTGAAATAACTGCAGAAAGAGGGGTTCTAATTTCGTGAGTAGTGTATGCCAAAAAATCATCTTTTTCTTTCTTTAGCTCTTCATTCTGTGTGTTGGCTAAGAGAAGGTTGTTGGCTAGTTTTGACTTGGTTTTAAATGCAAAATAAATATAGATGGCAATTCCTAAAATGAAAAGAGCAATACCAAATCCAATGAATGTTAAGTAGCCTTGAAACTTTAATTCATTTTTTGTTTTAACTCTTTCAACATCTATCTTTTTCTCTTTCTCCGCTAATAAAATTCTTTCGTTGAGTTCTCTGTCTCCCTCTGCCATTTTAATCTTATTTATATATTTTAAATAAGGATTCGCCCAATCGTACCTTTCTATAGATTCAAAAAAATCAGAGAGTTTATAACAGCTATAAATCAGACCTTTACCAAAATTATGAGTAATAGATTTTTCATAAATAGATTCATTTAGCTGAACTACCATTTGAAGATTGTTATTTCGCTCAAAAATTTCTGCTTTTTTAATGAGCATTTCAATAGATTGTGTGTGGGACTCATCTGTTTCATAGAGCTTTTCAGCACTATCTAAGTATTGGACAGCTAAATCAATAAGTTGATTATTTACAGCTCTTTTATGACTTATAAAATAGGAATAGGCTTTTAACTCAGACTCATTGATATTATTTACCAAATTATTGAGACTATCATCATTTTTAATTAAAATATTTGGATTAAGATCTATTTGTGCTAAATATCCTAAACACATTAGGGCATAGGCATTTAAGTCTTTTGCTACATTGAAAGCATTATTAAAGAGTTGATTTGATTTTTCTATATTTCCATTTTTTCTGTAAACTTCTCCAATTAAAATGTCGTTAAAAATGAGTTTTTTCTTATTATCATTTGCTAAATAAATATCTCTTGCTGTAATTAAGTTTTCTAAGGCAGAGTCTCTTTTATTTAAATAAGAATAATTATAAATAATCCCTTTTTGGATATAGCATTTTGCTTTTAAAAAATTATTGTCAGTATTGGCTATTGCTTGAGATATATAAACCAAAGCCTTAGAAGGATTTTCATTAATAAAAGCCTTTGATAAGGTTAAGTTATTGTCTTGAATGGTGTCTATCCAGTTTGCATAATAAAGAGCCTCTTCTTTGTCAATAGCCAAAACAAGAGAAGGCACAGTGAGTATTAATATGGAAACAACTAAACTTTTCAATAAACTAAATATAAGGACAAAATGAATTGGTCCTCAAAAATTATTTTCTTATAAAACAGGTACTGTTATTTTTATAAGGATTTTACTGTCTGGTCTAGTTTTTTGTTTTTTAATCTCATAATCATTGGAATAAATTACACATCTGCCTTCAAAGACATTGTCCTTATAAGTGAACCTAATTTCTTCATTTTTGGAAATCTCCTTAATAGTCAATTTGCCAACTAATACAAATTCACTTTCGTCCATTTTAAGACTTTCACTTTTAAAAATAATGTGTGGATACTTCTCGGTGTGGAAGTAATCAGGCGCGTTTAAATGTTTGTCTCTTGTTTTGTTGGAGGTATTGATAGATGAAATATTAACCTTAGTTTCAAAATAAGATTCTGAAAGGTTTTTTATATCAAAATGAATAATTCCAGAAACTCCCTTTATGGTTCCTACAGCTTCTTCACTTACATAATTAAACTCAACAATAGACTCTGAGGAGTTTATTTTAAAATCTTGAGAAATTCCAAAAGATATTATCGAAATATATAAAGTAAATAGTATTAATTTTTTCATAGTTTTAAGTGTTAAATTTTCGTGCAATGGTGAAGCCGAATCTAAATTCTCCCTCACTCCATTTGCTTTTTGTATAAGGTAAAAATTGCCCCTCCCCAATTCCTCTAGAATTGACAAAGTTTAATAAAAAAACATGTCCAAAAGTATTTATTTCAATTCCTAGACCCAATGGATTTACGTAATTATTTTTTCTAAAATCAGTGGTATTAAAATTGGCATAGTATTCTAGGATTAGACTTACTTTTTTAAACAAGTGTATGCGAGCCACTGTTGAAATATGTGGCAAGAAGTTATTGTCTTGATAGTTAACCAAGTTTCTGTATATAAAGCCCGGACTTATTTGGAGTGTTATTTTTTTAGACGGCTTAAATCCAAATAATACTTCGTTGTGGTAAGTGAATCTGTGGCTTAATTTTGTGAAATTGGTTAATTCAATAGGGTTATTAGAACCGGGCATAGAGGTGAAAAAAAGTTGGGAAGAAGCTGTAATTTTAATATTTCTTTCATTGTTTTTATAAATTCCAAGTTTTAAAAGCCCATCCCATACTTCTAGAAAAGGTCCAGCTCCCTTAGAGCGACCTCCTCCGATCGTGAAGTTTTCTGTAATTCCATATTCTAACCCAATTCTTATATCTGAAGAATTATCCAGTCCAAATAATGTTCTGTAAGACTGGGTGGTTGCTATTTCTCCAAATCTGTGAGTGATTCTTAGTTCAAGGACTTCTTTTTCGAGTAATTTAACCGTGTGTCCATTTATGGCTCGTGTATCAAGAAATAAATGCTTGTTTTGATTTTTTTTATCAAAATCCCAATCCTCCTGAGAAGAAAGAGATCCAAAAGATATGAATGGACATAGTAGGATTATTCTAAATAATACTTTCATATTTGCTTATAAAGTTAATTTTTTTAACTTTTAAAACTTAATACATGAGATTAAATGTGAAATATGGATTTTTGTTTTTACTTTTTGTAGAAAGTTTGTTCTCTTGTAGTAAAGACAAAACTAACGAACCTTTGCCTTGTGAAGCTAACTCGTTATTTGAAACTGAAATCAAGCCCATTTTTTTAAATAATTGTACAAGCTGCCACAATAGCAATATAAATTACGCTAGTGTGATTTTAGAGGATTATGAAAGTATAGTAGAAAATATTGACCATTCTATGTCTGAAATAAATGCAGGCACGATGCCATACGATGAAAATTTCACCCCTGCCATAAGCTCCAGTTTGATAGATGTGCTTAATGATACTCTAATTGAAAAAATTGAATGTTGGATATTAAATGGAATGGAAAATAATTAGTTTTAAATGAAGAATTTAAGCGATATAGATAAAGACAGAATAATAGAGATGGCTTGGGAAGATAGAACTCCATTCGAAGCTATTTTTTTTCAATTTAATATTTCGGAAAAGGAAGTAATAATGCTAATGAAGCAGGAGATGACTCTTAAAAACTGGAAAAAATGGCGAGAAAGAGTTCAGGGAAGAAAAACCAAACACCTTAACTTAAGGAATAAAAACGGATTTAGATTTAAATCAACCAGACAAAAACAGATTTCTGGCAACAGGATTAGCAAAAGGTAAAGTGAAAAAATTAATATCCCCCAACAAATAAATTAGAAGTAAAGAACATCATGAAACTAATAAAAATCATCTTTCTAACGATAATATCTTCTATATATGGTTTTTCTCAAAACAATGCTACAGATTTTACTGCTTTGGACTGCGATGGGGTTTCGCATCATTTGTTTTCTGAATTAGATAGTGGAAAAGTAATTGTCATTGCATGGGTGATGCCGTGTGGACCATGTGGGTCAATTGCCCTGGATGCATATACAGCCTCTCTGGGCTATGCAATCTCCAACCCTGGAAGAGTAGAATTTTATTTAGTAGACGATTTTGCCAATACAGACTGTGCATCGCTTTTTGCTTGGGCCGATAACTTTGGAATGGGAAATTGTACAAAATTCTCCGACCCTAGCATTGATATGGGGGATTATGGGCAAATTGGAATGCCTAAAATTGTAGTTTTAGGTGGTGCTGGACATTACGTTTACTTTAATGAAAATAGCTCTACACAAAACATAAATTCTGCAATTGATCTCGCATTAACTGGAGCTGCAGTAACTTCTAGTATTAATAAAAAAGAAGAGATTATAAGTTTTCATTGCTACCCCAACCCATCTAATAGAGTATTTAAAATAAATTATAGTTTTAAAAACAATAGTGATTGGAAAATTGAAATGTATAATTTACTAGGAGAAAAAATACTGGAAAAGCAATTAATTTCTGAAAGTTTGAATGGAGAATTTTCTATTAATACTCGGAATTTACCCAATGGCAGCTATTTAATAAAATTGACAAATGGATATATTTTTAATTCTCGGATATTGAATATTTCTCATTAATTTATTTATGTTGACATGATTAAACTCTAGACCATGATTGCAAGAAAAACCATTACTTTTTTACTTTTCACAATAATTTACGGTTTTGTGAATTGTCAAAACGAAACAAACAGAGGTTATAAAGTAAGTGTTGGTGATCCTCTTCCTGCTTTGAAAATGAATATGAGAAATGGAGAGGTTTGGACTAATAAAAATTTGGAAAATAAGGTAGTTGTTATTCAGTTTACAGGGTCTTGGTGTAGTGTTTGTAGAAGAGAAATGCCAGAATTAGAAGAAAAAGTTTGGCAAGAATTTAAGAATGAAGATTTTCTATTAATTGGTGTCGATACCAAAGAACCAAAGGAAAAGGTAGATCAATTTATTGAGAAGATAGAAGTTACTTATCCTATTTCCTACGACCCAGATGGGAAAATATTTTCAGATTTCACTATTGAAGGAGCTGGAGTTACTAGAAATATTGTTGTAGATAAAAATGGGAAAATAGTTTTTTTGACAAGGCTTTACGAAGAAAAGGAATTTAACTCTATGATTCAAATAATTAAAACCCTATTATAATTAATTATCAAAAGTTTCTTCCAAAGACATTGTAGCTGCTACTACCGAAATTATTGCTAAAAAACTGGAGATAATCCCGCCTAACAATGGAATAAATAAGCATAGATAAAAAACCAAGCCAAGTCCAATTGCAAGACCTTTTTTTCTTCTTACTATTTTAACAGACTCTTTTACCGAAAGTTGGTGTCTTTCATTGGTATAGTCCATAAAAGAAAATCCATAGAAATAAGAAACTATTAATAAATTTCCAAAAATTGAAACTCCCCAACCTATCACTGGGATAAATCCAATTAAAAAAAGTACAAATACCATAGAAAGTTGGATAAGGATATTTCTAAATGAAATTAAAATAGCTCGAAAAACATCGTTAACGAATTGAGTTAAATTAAAATTATAAGTTTTTCCCTTTTGAATGGAAGCTATTTTTTCGGATAAATAGGTAAATACAGGAGATAAAAAAATAATTGTCAGGTAGCCCCCAAATAAACTGAAAATATATAAGAAAAAAACCTTTGAAACTAACCATATAGAAATAGAAAATAATTTATTTAAAAATAAAATCCACCAATTTTCAGGGGCTCCAAAACTTTCTAAATAGCTTTCTAAATATTGGTTGATTAACAGCCTAAAATCATTCAATACTGAAAGTCCGGAAAAATATATCAGAAAATTAAACGCAATTGGGAAAAGAAAAAAATACAATAACTTATTTTTAAGTAGAAATGTAAATGCTTGTCTATAAGATTTTACACCTTTCAAAAAAAGTTTAATTTGATTTTTCATGTCCCAAAATAAATATAAATTATTAATGACTTTTAAGAAAAGCATTAACAATACTGCTAATTTTTTAAAAATAATCTTTAAATAGAAAATGATTTGCCAAATTAAAGTCAGATATTGTTGGTAATATATTTAAGTTAGAAAATTGTCAAAGAAAAAAAAACTAGCAATTGCAGGAGCAACGGGGTTTATTGGAAGGTGGTTTATAGAAACCTACAAAGACAAATATGATATAATAGCACTTTCAAGAAAAAAAGTAAATCCTTCAAATTCAGATGTAGAGTGGAGAATGGTAGACTTATTCTCTATATCCAGTAGTAATAAGGCGCTTGAGGGAGTAGATTATGCGCTATACTTGGTGCACTCTATGCAGCCATCTACAAGATTAAATCAAAGTAATTTCGAAGATACAGATTTGCTTTTAGC
>JAYNHP010000023.1:0-510 GCA_038108155.1 Flavobacteriales bacterium
AGAGTTTTAAAACCTGGAGGAAATATATTCGTCTTAGAGTTTTCTAAACCAAAAGAATTCCCAATAAAGCAACTATTTGGATTCTATTCAAAGTCAATTTTACCTATTCTAGGAAGCTTTTTTTCTAAAGATAAGTCTGCTTATCATTATCTTCCAGCATCAGTAGATGCTTTTCCAGAAGGAAATAATTTCACCAACGAATTAGATCAAGTAGGTTTTTCGAATTCTTCATATAAAATTTTAACAGGTGGAATTTCTTCTATATATATTGCTGAAAAACCATAGTTAAATCTCTTTTATTATATTTGATTTTATATGAAAAGTAAATTCTTAATATTTGTATTTATATTAACTTTTGGTAGTTTGTTTAGTCAGTCACCAAACCTAGGAAATTTTGACGATAAACCATTTCATTTTGGCTTTGCTCTTGGCTTTAATCAACCAGGATTCTATTTGGAAAAAAGTTCAAGCCATAAATTTTTTGATGATTCATTACAGTCATTACTATTA
>JAYNHP010000023.1:520-7496 GCA_038108155.1 Flavobacteriales bacterium
GTTCTAAAGGAGGTTTTACTTTAGGGGTAATTACGTCCTTAAATATTAATGAAAATTTTAAAATAAGATTTGTTTTACCTTCTTTATCATTTCAAGAAAGTGAAATGGAATACACCTATTTAAATCCTTCAAATTTACAGCAAACGGTTTATGTTAAGTCTTTAAGACCAGTATATTTAGATTTCCCAGTACTTTTAAAATTTAGAACCAATAGAATAAATAATTTCGCAGTTTATGGAATTGCAGGTTTAAGGTATGGGATAGATATGTCTTCTAATATTGATGTAAATAATTCCATTGACCTAGAAGATCAGGTAATTAAATTAAATAAGCACGATTTTGGATCTGAAATTGGGGGAGGGATAGATTTATTTCTACAATATTTTAAGTTGGGAATTGAATTAAAACTAGGTAGCGGAATGAGAAATATGCTTTATGACACACCAGGAGAAGATCCTACTAAATTTGACAATGCTATAGAGTCCTTGAGGTCAAGAGTTTGGACACTTTCATTTACTTTTGAAGGCTAATTTTTCCAATTCATTCAGTATTATACCTGTTGCAACACTTACATTTAAAGATTCTGCTTTGCCATTACCAGGAATTCTAATAGTGTTTTTAAGTTTGTCTTTAATATCTTTAGAAACCCCATTAGATTCATTTCCAATTACAATTATAGAATTAGGTTCGAGTTTTACAGAACCAATATTTTTTCCTGTTAAAGAACTGCCAAATGTAATATGTTGTGGGAAAAGTTGTTGAAGTTCTTCAAAATCAATGTAATGACAATTAACTCTAAAAATAGAACCCATACTGGCCATAACAGACTTACTATTGAAACAATCTACAGTGTTTTTTGAGCAAAATAGTTGCTTATATCCAAACCAATCAAGAGTTCTTACAATAGTTCCGAAATTACCAGGGTCGTTTACATTGTCTAGGAAAATCAATGGCTTTTTATCTTTTCTATTAATCTTGTATGTAGGTATTTTACATATTGCAATTACATTACTAGGACTTTTCAAATTACTTATTCTAGCAATTTCTTTCTTGGAACATACTATAGATAAAGGGAATTCGTCCTGAAAGTCTTTGGTTGTAATAATAGATTCAAATTCAAAATCATTTTTCAGAAGTTCTTTACAAATTTTCTCACCCTCAACTACAAATAATTGATGTTCTTTTCTTTTAATTTTCCGATTTAGAGAACTAAATTTTTTTAAATCGTAATTGCTGATGGTCATATTGTTACTTTTGTAATGTGAAGTCTAAGTTGAATATAGTAAGAATTAATAAACATAAATTTCTTAAAAATTTAATTTTCTTCTTTTTATTAATTTTTGTTTTTAGCTCGTGCTCTATTACAAAGCACGTTCCAGAAGATGAATATTTAATTAGAAAAGTAAAAATTGAACTTTTAAGTAGTAATAATTCCAATACTATTTCTAAAGACGAACTCTACAATCTTTTGTTGCAAAAACCCAATCGCAAAGTTTTTTCAAATTATCGATTTTACTTAAGACTTTATAATTTATCCAATCAACAAAGAATAGACCAAAAAATTATTAAGAAACAGACTAAAATCGATAAGGTAAATTATAAAATTAAGCAACAAAATAGAAGCTCTTTGATTTTGGATAGCAACTGTATTCAAAAACCATTGAAAGAACGGAAACTAGTATTTGGTGAAAGAATCCAAAACTCCGGTGAAGCTCCAGTAATTTTCAGTGCTTTAAAGTTAAATAGAACTAAAGAACAATTGAAAAAACATCTTTTTAATAAAGGCTATTTTAAAAGCGAAATTACAGACTCAATATCTATTTTAGATAATGGTCAAATAGATATCCAATATTTTATCAAATTAAGAGATCCAATGTATTTAAATACAATTAAATACCATTGTCCAGAAGCACTAATATCAAGTTACTTAGACTCTATTAAAAGTAATTCGTTTTTAAATAAGGGAGCTGTTTTTGACACCGAAAATTTAGTAAAAGAAAGAAATAGGATAAATGATTTTCTTACCGACAGAGGATTTTACAATTTTAATAAGGAATTTATCTATTTTGATATTGACACCAATTATGTTACCAACACTGTAAATATTACATTGGGAATTCAGAATTACAAAAAAATTGATAAAATCAATAATAGTTTTCAAGACTTAACCCATAAGCAGTTTAAGATTTCTAAGGTAAATATTCAAATTGGAGACTCAAGTAAGTTTAATAATATTGCTAAGTTAGATAGTATTGAAAATTCCTTTTTTAAAATCGTCAATTACCATCCAATAAATTTTAATAGCAAAGTCATTAAAAATTCCATTCTTTTCAAAAAAGATGATTTTTATAAAAAAAGTATTGCCCAGCAAACTTACAGAAGTCTAATTTCTCTTGGTCTTTTCAAATATGTTAATATTAGTTTTGATACATTACCTGAAGGTAAACTGATATGTAATGTCGCGTTATCGCCTGCTAAGTCTCAAAACCTATCCTTGTCTTTAGACGGAACCAATAACGAACGCTTATTCGGTTTTCAAGGTGGACTTGATTATTTTCATAACAATCTTTTTCGTGGAGGTGAAAAAATATTAATTTCTTTAAAAAGTAGTTTTGAAATACAACTATTACTTACAGACAGTAAAGAAACAGGAATTTCTAATAAACCTAATACAACAGAACTTGGTCCAGAATTCCATTTTTATCTGCCAAAATATTTTCTAATAAATAAAATTGGAAATTTAAGTAAACATATTAATCCAATAACTGAATTCACTGGTACATTCAATATTCAAGACAGACCTGATTACTATCGAAGAAACCAAGAACTTTCTTTTGGATGGATTTTTCATGAAAATAAGACTACAACTTGGCATATTAATCCACTTTTAATTTCGATTGTAGATATTGAAATTAATAGCGACTTTCAAACTCAGATTGAGTCTTATAATGACCAATATATTCTTTCTAGTTTTCAAGATCATGTTGTTGCAGGTGGAGTATTTTCATTTGAATACAATGGTCAAAACCTAATTAATAGCTCAAATTCTCTTTATTTCAAAACCACGTTTGAATCTGCTGGAGGTATGTTGTTTAATTTTCATAAGTTAATTAATAAGGACAAAAATCCTCTTACTGACAGTTATGATTTTTTAGGAATCAGGTACGCTCATTTCCAAAAAGCTACATTTGATATAAGGTATTACCAAGGATTATCAGATCGTTCAAAAATTATATATCGTATTTATTCCGGAGTTGGAGTTCCGAAGAAAAACTTAAGTGATGCTCTTCCATTTGAGAAGAGTTTTTTTGCTGGTGGTTCAAATAGTCTTAGAGCTTGGCGCGCAAGGTCTTTAGGCCCCGGAAGTTATTTCGAAGACACAACAAGATATGATAAAATTGGGGATATAAAATTTGAGGGTAATTTAGAGGCACGTTTTCCAATATCAAAATGGATAGAAGGTGCTTTTTTTGTGGACTTTGGTAATATATGGTTAGTTGGCTATGATTCATTACGTCCAGAGGGAAAGTTTAATTGGAATAATTTAATGGATGATATTGCTATTGGGACTGGATTTGGTTTAAGATTAAACTTTGAATTCTTTATCTTAAGAGCAGATCTAGCAATTCCTTTTAAAAATCCTAGAATCCCAAATAATGAAAACCAATGGATTTTTAAAAGTGAAAACAAAGACCATTTCACCCCTTTGTTAAACCTAGGAATTGGCTATCCTTTCTAATAAGTTTTATTTGTCTCAACCATCAATTTTTATAGATTTGTTTGAGAAATATAATTTTAATAAAAATCTATAATAAAAATTACAATAAATGAGTTCGATAAAGCCAGGTGTTGCTACAGGAAATGAAGTGCAAGAAATTTTTAAACTAGCCAAAAGTAAAGAGTTTGCTCTTCCTGCAGTTAACGTAATTAGCTCTAGTAGTATAAATGCTGTTTTAGAAACCGCAAAAGAATTAAATGCACCTGTTATAATTCAGTTTTCTAATGGTGGAGCAGTTTTTAATGCAGGAAAAGGCTTAGATAACGAAAATCAATCTGCAGCTATTGCTGGTGCTATCGCTGGTGCAAAACATGTTCATACTATGTCCAAAGCTTATGGTGTTCCTGTTATTTTACATACAGACCATTGTGCAAAAAAACTTCTTCCATGGTTAGATGGATTAATTGAAGCAAGTGAGATTAATTATAAAGAAAAAGGTTATCCTCTTTTTAGTTCTCATATGATTGATCTTTCTGAAGAGTCTATTGAAGAAAACATGGCTATATGTAAAAAATATTTGGAGAGAATGTCTAAAATAGGAATGACATTAGAAATAGAATTGGGAATTACTGGTGGTGAAGAGGATGGAGTTGATAATACGGATGTTGATGATTCCAAACTTTATACTCAGCCTGAGGAGGTTGCATATGCCTATGAACAGCTTATTCAAGTTAGTGATAAGTTTACTGTTGCTGCTGCTTTTGGAAACGTTCACGGTGTATACAAACCAGGCAATGTCAAACTAACTCCAAAAATTCTCAAAAATTCACAGGAATTTATTTCAAAAAAATATAACCTAGAACACAATTACATAGATTTTGTTTTTCATGGTGGTTCAGGATCATCTGTGGAGGAAATCAGAGAAGGAATTAGTTATGGAGTAATAAAAATGAATATCGATACTGATTTACAATATGCTTATATGGAAGGAATAAGAGATTATTTTAATGACAAATCAGAATATTTGAAAACTCAAATTGGAAATCCTGATGGAGAGGATGTTCCAAATAAAAAACATTACGATCCTCGGAAGTGGGTAAGGGAAGCAGAACTAACTTTTAAAGATCGATTAAAGCAAGCATTCAAAGATTTAAATAATATCAATACCCTATGAGTGAACAAGCACAAAACCCTTGGTTTAAAAGAAAGCTAAAAGGCATTATAACACCAAGTAGAGAAAAAAAAGAAACTCCGGATGGTTTCTGGTATAAAACTCCCTCAGGAGATGTTATTGAAAAAACAGAATTAAAAGAAAACTTTTTTGTTACTCCAAAGGAGGGCTACCATGTGAGAATTGGTTCAAAAGATTATTTTGATATAATTTTTGATGATCAAAAGTTTACTTTAATAGCTGATGATTTAACTCCAAAGGATAAGCTAAAATTTGAGGACAAGAAAAAATATAGCGATAGAATTAAAGAATCAAAGAAAAAAACTGGTCTTAATGATGCCATGCGAAGTGCCTATGGAAAAACATCTGGAGAAGCCATTGTGGTAGCTTGTATGGATTTTTCATTTATTGGAGGTTCCATGGGAAATGTAATGGGTGAAAAAATTGCTAGATCTGTGGAATATGCGATTGATAAAAAATGTCCATTTATGTTAATTTCAAAATCTGGAGGAGCAAGAATGATGGAGGCAGGTATATCTTTAATGCAAATGGCAAAAGCTACAGCAAAACTTACCCAGCTTTCTAAAGCCAAATTACCTTATATTTCTTATTTAACAGATCCAACAACTGGTGGAGTGACTGCTTCTTTTGCAATGCTGGGAGATTTAAATATTGCCGAACCAGGAGCTTTAATTGGTTTTGCTGGACCAAGAGTTATTAAAGAGACTATAGGAAAAGATTTACCAGAAGGATTTCAGACTAGTGAGTTTTTATTAGAGAAAGGTTTCTTAGATTTTATTGTTGACCGAAGAGAACTTAAAGCAAAATTAGTTCAGCTTATTAAGCATTTTAAAAATTAGACATTAATATCATTTTTATTAATTGTTCAATATTTATTAGGTATTTAATTCTTTATTGTTTCAAACCTTTACTCACAACTTACCCAATTTTGATTTAACTATGTATAAATTTTTTAACTTTGAGATTCAAAGTTAATTTTTATTTATGAAAAATAATCAACCAGAAAATGATTTGGGTCTTATAAAAGACTTAATGGAAAAATCAACAAAGTTTTCTAACTTATCGGGAATTGCAGTATTTTTTACTGGTATATTAGCTATGATTGGGGCATCCTTTGTTTATTTTGACATAGGATTTTCTGTTAGTGAATTTGATATTTCATATACTCAATTAATAAATCAAAATGGAGAACCTGAAGATCTTTTCTTAAAACTAAAACTTTTAGTTTTTATCGCTTCTTTAATCTTAATTTCCTCATTATTTATTCTTTATATAACAGCCCTTAAAAAATCAGGTAAAGAAGGAATTCCACTTTTAAATTCTTCTTTTTCTAGAACTCTTAAATCTTTATTTGTTCCATTGTTTTCAGGTGGAATTTTTTGTTTGCTACTTATAAATCATCATATGTATGGTTTTGTTGCACCAGCAACTTTAATTTTTTATGGGCTAGGTCTTGTTAGCTCAAGTAAATTCAGTTACTCTGAATTGGAGTTTTTAGGTTATTTTGAGTTGTTATTGGGATTTATTGCATCCTTTTTTATTGGAAGTGGTCTTTTATTTTGGATTATTGGATTTGGAGTATGTCACATAGTTTTTGGATTACTTATTCACTTCAAATACGATAAAAAGTAAATGGAAGGTTACGGTCTTTTAAATAAAGCTTTTGATTCAAGGGTTAGATTGGGGTTAATGTCAATTCTGTCCGTTAATGAATGGGTGAGTTACAAAGAGATTAAAAATCTTTTAGACTTAACAGATGGCAATTTAGCAAGTCATATTCAAGCATTAGAGAAAATTAATTTCATTGAAATTAAAAAACAATTTATCGGTAAAAAGCCTCTAACAACCTACAGAGTTACCAATATTGGTAAAAATGCTTTCAAAGAGCATATATCAGGATTAGAAAAACTGATAAATAATTAAATTTCATAGGTAATTATTTTGTAACTTGACACAAAAATTATTTTATTAGCAAAAAAATCAAAATGAAAAGTTTATTTACAAACCTATTTTTAATATCATTTGCATTTGGAGTTACTTCTTGTTCTTCAAATTCAGATGAAAAT
>JAYNHP010000023.1:7506-29591 GCA_038108155.1 Flavobacteriales bacterium
AAACAATTCACAAGAAGCTGTTGAAGTAGTAGCAGAAGAATTAGTAGAAGAAACAACTATCGATAATGTCTTTTATCAGATGCCAACTCCCAACGAGCTGTTTGCAGTTTTAAAAAACAATGATGCTCCCTTCAATAAGGAAATTTTAAACGACGTTTCTAATACAGAAAAATATCTTACTAAATTTTCTAAAGCATTAAATTTTGGTGTTTTTACTGCAGATTTAGCCTACGCAACAAGTCAAGGAAGTTTTGAAGATGCATCTTCTTTATTTGGTGTTGTTAAAACTTTATCCAAAGATTTAGAGATTGAGAATGCAATTGATCAAGTAATTTTCGAAAGATTAAAGGAAAATTTAGATAATTCAAATGCAGATTCTTTATTTTATCTTTCTAATGAAACCTACTACAGTGCTTTTTCCTACTTAGAAGAAAATGATCGAAAAGATGTTTTAGCAATGATTGCTGTAGGTGGATGGATAGAAGGTTTGAATATAATTTTAAATCTAGAGCCATATAGCGAGGATTCTGAAATATGTCAAAGAATTGCTGATCAAAAATTAACGCTAGAGAACCTTTTAATCTTTATATCAGATATTGAAAATGATAAACTTACAGACTTGGTAAGCGATTTAGCTGTCATAGAAGAAATTTTCAATCAAGATTCAGAGGATTCAAATAATGAATCTAATGAAGCAGAGGTTGTTAATTCAATGAATGAAGATGGAATTATGGTATTTGGAGGAGGAAATTCAGTAACTCTTAGCAATTCTCAGTTTGACCAATTAAAAAGTACAGTAATGGATTTGAGAACTTCAATTACAGAAGGAAACTAATTTAAATTTTTTAAAATGAAAAGAATTAATATTTTAACAATAATTTCCTTAATGGCGATGCCATTAATTGATTTTGCTCAAAGCCATAGAGAGTGTTACAATACTGTTTCTTATTGTGAAACAGACAGAAAAGCAGGATTTACTAAAAACATGCAAAGTTTAAGTGGTGCTTTCGAACAGGGAGACACTTCTGAAGTACAGATAATAGTGTATAAAAATATGGAGTACAGAATTTCTATTTGTTCCCCATCTAATCCTGAGTTTCTAGGTAAATTTCAATTCAAAATTTCTGAGGATATAAATAAAGGAGTTTGGAAAGAAAATACCATTTATGTTGACTCTACATACGAAGACGAGAATTATGATACTCAGACTGTTAAAGTACCTAAAGTTCAAAGAAAGAGAGTATATGAAGTAACAGAAAAAGTAAGATACGATAATGCAGATGACGAAATGAGCCAAGATTTTGTTTTCACATCTAACAAAACAAGAAAGCTTAAAGTAAAAGTTTATGTTCCAAAAGCTGAAGGTGAGGAAATGTCTTCTGGTCTTTCTGGTAGTAGTTATGCTTGTGTCGGTCTTCTCATTGAACACCAGCCTGGTGTCATCTCAGGTTTTAGTAGATAAAATTTGTTGATGGTTTTATGAAAGATATTATTAAAACCAAAAAACATGCTTTAATTCTATCACATCAAGGTCCAGATGGAGACTCTGTTGGTTCTTCTGTTTCACTAAGTTTGTATTTAAATAAAATTGGAATTGACAACAAGATTATTTTTCCGGACACATATCCAAGTTTTTATTCTTGGGTAAATGGTATTGAAAATTCAATTATTGCATCAGAGAATTTAGATTCACTTAATGATTTATTTGACAAATCAGATTTAATATTCTGTTTAGATTTCAACCATAGAAATAGAGTAGGTGCTAATTTGAGCCCATTTCTATTTAATACAATTGACAAACATGTAATTGTTATTGATCATCATACAAATCCCGAAAATTTTGGAAATTCTGAAATCATTGATATCAATGCTTCATCAACTTGTGAATTGGTATTTAATCTAATTAAATCCAATGGTGATATTAATCTTATTGATATTCCTATAGCCGAATCTATATATATTGGTCTCATAACAGACACAGGTTCATTTAAGTATTCTTCTGTTTCTTCTTCAACACATCTTATAGCTTCTAAACTTAAAGAAATAGGATTAAATCATGTAGATGTTCATAATAATATTTTTGATCAAAATTCTGTTTCTAAAATCAATCTTTTAGGATATGCTTTACAAAAAATTAAGCTGGATGAAAAATCTTCTTTGGCTTATCTTGTACTTACAAAAAAAGAATTAGAACAGTTTAATTTTCAAAAAGGAGATTCTGAAGGTTTTGTCAACTATTGTCTTTCTATCAAAAACATTAAAAATGCTGTTTTTTTAAGAGAAGATTTAAATCTTATTAAAATTTCTTTCAGATCTAAAGGAGGGGTAAAGATGAACGAATTCTCTCAAAAGTATTATGGAGGAGGAGGTCATCAAAATGCAGCAGGTGCAGCTGTTGAAAGTAACGATATTGATACTGTTACAAAACAATTAATTGAAAATTTTAGATCCTTTTGTTCCGTATAATATTTATAGCTGTTTTGTTCAGTATTTTACCCTCTTGTAAAAATAATAATGAGAATTTTCATGAAGATGATTCCTTAGGTGTTTTTGATAAGGAATCCTCTATAAAAATGAACAAGACGTGGTTGATTGATGAAGTTTTTAAAATTGATCAGTATTGTTTAAGACAGGGTTGGGAAATGCTAAGTTCTGAAAGTGGCCTTAGATATAAAATTTTATATAAAAGTAATTCTGGTATTAAAGCCAAAGAAGGTAGTGAAGTGGTTATAGCTTATGACATTAGATTAATGGATTCCTTTCAGACCAAATGTTATAATTCAGATTCAAGTGGTCTTGTTAAGTTTAAAGTTGAACATTCTACTATAGAAACAGGTATTCATGAAGTTGTAACCTATTTAGAAAAAAACGATAGTGCTTTAGTAATTTTACCTCATCATATTGCTCACGGAATTTCTGGAGATTCTAAGCTTATTCCACCTTTATCTACAGTTTTATACTTCATTAAGATTATAGATGTTTTATAAAGCTATTTTCTTTTATATAATATTTTTTTTTCTGTACGGTTGTAAAGAAAAAAGTAATTCATTTATTAAAACTGATAATGGCTATTTATTACATTTTCATGAAATTTCTGGAGATACCAATCAAGTTAATAAAGGATGTATTGTTAATTTGAATATAATTGCTAAAGATGCTAACCAAAAAATTATTTTTTCCTCTAAAGAAAATGGTTTAGATGGAGTTTCTTCCTTTTTCTACGATTCTACTATTTTAAAATCTGCTTTGAATGCTATTTTATTAAAAACTTTTAAAGGAGATAGTTTGTCATTTTCTATGAAATCTTCCGTTTTTTATAAGAGTTTATTTGGTGAAAAATTTTTAAATAGATTATCAATAGATTCTTCAATATTAAAAGTAGACTTAAAGGTTTTAGGTTATTTTAATCTTCAAGAGCAAATAGATTATGAAAAAAAACTTAAAATATCTGCCAAGAAAAAAGAAGATTCAATATTGAACTTTGCAAAAAAATCATGGGACAGTAAATTTTTAAATATTTATAAAAATCATGGTTTATATGCAATTAAATTATCTTCCAATGACTCTTTAAATTTTTATAGAGATTCTATAAAAAATGAAATTATAATCGGTTATACCTTAAAGGAAATTTCAGGACGTATAATTTATGAAACAAACTATTTAAAGCCAGAAATATATGATAAAAGTAAAGAGGGTCAATTATTGAAAGGGTTTGAAATTCTTGTAGATAATTTTCAAAAAGGAGATTCAATTGTTGCATTGATTCCATCCAATCTTTTGTTTGGGAAAAACGGTTCTTTTATTAACCAGATTCCACCTTTTACACCAATGAAGGTCAATTTAAAAATAAATTAAAATTTATTCAAATATGAAAATAGTAGGTTTTTTCTCTAGAATAATTTTACTATTAGATAATTCATAGACATTTTTAGTAATAATCTTTTCATTTTTTCCAGTTATATCTATAGCAATACTTATTTTTTTGCTTTGAGGTTTTAGTTGTTTTATTAAATCTTCAAGGACTTTTTGATTTCGGTATGGTGTTTCAATAAAAATATGAGCTCCAGATTTTTTTTGAATAATATTTATTTCTTTTATTCTTTTTTTTTGTTCAATAGGCAGGTAGCCATGGAATTTAAACTCTTGGCCATTTAACCCGCTAGCCATTAATGCTAAAATAATTGAACTTGGGCCGATTAACGGCTTTATAGCTATTTGATGTTTATGAGCTAATTCACAAATTTCTTGTCCAGGATCTGCAATTCCCGGACAACCAGATTCACTCATTATACCAACATCATTTCCTTCTAGAAGATGATCTACTAATTCCCTAATAATTTCCTTTCCTCCTCTTTTATCTACAGTAAAAAAATTGGTATTATCTATATCAAAATTTGGATTTATTTTTTTAATAAATCTTCTACTAGTTCTTATATTTTCTACTGCAAAAAACTTAAGATCATTGATTATTTCAATAATGTAGGGAGGAATAAGTCTAATATTGAAATCTTCTTCACTATGAATAGGGACAGGTATTAGATACAATATTCCTTTATTCATTTATTAAAATTTCACTAATTATTTTTGAGCAAGCTTTTTCAAGTAATCTATATGTTTTCTCAAATCCTTCATCTTTATCATAATATGGATCTGGAACAGAAGGATTATTTTCTGGGTCAATTTTTTTTAAAATCAACTCAACTTTATTGCATTCATTTTCACTGGAGCACAACCTTATTACATCTCTGTAATTGCTAGTGTCCATCACGTATATTTTATCAAAATTTTTAAAATCATAGGTCGAGAATTTTCTTGCTTTTTGTTGGCTAATATCTATATTGTATTTTTTAGCAATATTTATACTTCTCAAATCGGGTGAAGCACCTACATGCCATCCTCCAGTTCCAGCAGATTCAACATAAATATTTAAATTATTTTCCTTTGATTTTTTTTCAAGTATGCCTTGTGCTAGGGGAGACCTGCATATGTTACCTAAGCATACCATTAGGACTTTATACATGTACTAAAAGATAATTATTGTACGCTTAACTTTTTTTCTAAATCTGCAAGATAAGTTCTAAAGTGTTTATCTGTTTCAGCAAGATTATTAACTGTTCTGCAAGCGTGAAGTACCGTAGCATGGTCTTTTCCACCACAATGCATTCCAATATTGGCAAGTGATGACTTAGTCATTTTTTTAGAAAAATACATAGCTATTTGTCTAGCCTGAACAACTTCTCTCTTCCTGGTCTTGGACTTCATAAGTTCAATGGGAAGATCAAAATAATCACATACAACTTTTTGGATATACTCTATAGAAACTTCTCTAGCAGTATTTTTAACAAACTTGTCTATCATTTGTTTCGCCAATTCTAGTGTTATGGACTTTTTATTAAGAGAAGATTGAGCGATTAAAGAAATTAAAGCACCTTCAAGTTCTCTTATGTTGTTGGAGATACTGTAGGCTAAATATTCAACAACTTCAGATGGTAACTCAATTCCATCAGAGTACATTTTTTTGTTCAGTATTGCAATTCTTGTTTCAAGATCTGCCATTTGTAAGTCTGCAGAAAGTCCCCATTTAAATCTAGATAGAAGTCTTTGTTCCATCCCTTGCATTTCAACAGGTGCTTTATCAGAAGTTAAAACCAATTGTTTTCCTGTTTGGTGGAGATGATTGAAAATATGGAAAAATACATCTTGTGTTTTTTCTTTCCCAGCAAAAAATTGAACATCATCAATAATTAAAACATCAATCATTTGATAAAAATGAATAAAGTCATTGGTTGAATTATTTTTTACTGAGTCAATAAACTGATGAGTGAATTTTTCTGACGATACGTAAAGTACAGTTTTGTTTGGATGTCTATCTTTGATTGCTATCCCAATAGAGTGCCCCAAATGTGTTTTTCCTAATCCAACACCACCGTAAATTAAAAGTGGGTTAAAAGCTGTTCCTCCAGGCTTCTCGGCAACTGCAAAACCAGCAGACCTAGCAAGTCTGTTACAATCTCCTTCAATAAAATTTTCAAATGAATAGTTAGGATTTAGGTTAGAGTCAACGTTAACTTTTCTAAGTCCAGGGATAACAAATGGGTTTCTAATAGTTTTACTGCCAATGTCTACAGGCATACTAACTTGTGGATTTTTAAGAATGCTATTGTCGGTAGTAGGAATTTTAATAGTGTATGGATTTTTATTGCCACTGTTGTTTTCCATAACAATGCTATACTCCAATTTGGCTTCAGCACCAATTTCTTTTCTTATAGTCTTTTTTAATAAATCAACATAGTGTTCTTCAAGCCATTCGTAAAAAAACTGGGAAGGAACTTGGATAGTTAAAACATTGCTTTTAAGTTTTATAGGTTTTATTGGCTCGAACCATGTTTTAAATGCTTGAATAGAGACATTGTCTTTAATTACTGTTAGACAATTATTCCAAGTTGATTCAAAAGATTTACTCATTTATTATAATTTTTTTTGTTAAAAAAAGTAGCTGTAAAAATGACAATTGAGGTAACTATTGAAAATTTTACTTAACGCTTAAACTATAAACAAATATTTAATAAAAAAGTTAAAAAAAAAACTTATTTGCTATTGTTTTTTAAAAATATTTTATTCTGAAAAAAAATTAGATTTTGGCATAGTTTTTTTTGGAAATATCGTTAACAGATAAAGAATTTATTTTTCTATTTTTTTTTGAAAATTCTAAATCAATTCTTCCTAGAGCAAGCGCCCCCCAGCCAGCTTGATTGACAATTACATTTTTATTTTCTGTATTTTTTATCAACTTGGGTTTTTCTAAAAAAGTATGTGTGTGACCGCCAATAATAACATCAATATTTTTTGAAAGTCTTGCTAATTTTAAATCTGAAATCTTATCGCTTTCATACTCATGCCCTAAATGACTAATACAAATTACTAAGTCACATTTTTCTTTATTTTTAAGATAATTGGTCCAGTAGTTACTTGTATCTAAGGGATCTAGATATTTTGTCTCTCCATAGTAATCTTTACCAACTAATCCTTCAAGCTCAATACCAAGTCCAAAAAAACCGATTTTTATTCCATTCACTTCCTTCACTAAATATTTTTTAGTTTTTTCTCTCATTTCGCTATCTGAAAATTCATAGTTAGAGCATATAAAAGGAAAATTTGCATGATGTAATACTACTTTGAAACCATTTATCCCATTGTCAAAATCATGATTTCCCATGGTAGATGCGA
This sequence comes from Flavobacteriales bacterium, assembly GCA_038108155.1. Taxonomy (GTDB): domain Bacteria; phylum Bacteroidota; class Bacteroidia; order Flavobacteriales_D; family Parvicellaceae; genus MED-G20. The sequence continues at coordinate 14,734 of JAYNHP010000023.1, forward strand.
TATAACCCATACTGCTCATAATCTTCAACTCCAAACTTCCTTTGTATCTATTAAAATAGGGAGTTCCTTGAAATACATCTCCAGCATCTAATAAAATAACATTTTTTTCTTCGTTTCTAATTTTTTTAACAAGACTAGCTACTCTCCTCATTCCTCCCATTCCCGGGTATTTAGAATGATTTTCAGGGAAGGAATCTATATGACTATGCATGTCATTAGTATGTAAAATAGTGATTTTTCTGCTCCTTGTTTTTTTATTTAAAAAGCTAAAGCTATTTAGCAATTGTATGGAAATGCTTGCTAAAACAATTTTTTTTACAAAAATTCTTCTATTGGAAAACTTGGACTCTACCATCAAATTGAGCATTTATTTTAATGTTACTCTTACCTAATTCTTCAATATATCTAATTATTACATCTCTTAGTAAAAGTTTGGTGTTAAATAAAGTTTTACAATTTCTTAAAAAAACCATATCATCTCCACCACTAGCTAAATAATTAGTAGTTAAAATCTTGTAGGTTTTTAAAGGGTCGTACATTTTATTACTAATCATACAACGGGTGACTTTATCTCCACTTATTTTTAGTCTTATTCCACTTAAGGGGACACCAGATTTTCTAGAAATATTGGTAGTGGATTTATTTTTAATATATTTAATTAAATCATTCATTTCTTTTCCTTTTATTTCTAAAATCAATAGATGGTTGTCAAATGGCATTATTTGAAAAATATCGCCTATTGTAATAGAACCCTCATTTAAAGTACTTCTGAATCCTCCATTATTTAAAATACAAAAGTCAGGATTAAATTCGTTTTCAGGAAAGTTTTTTCTTATATAAAGTATAGCTAAATCAGAAATGAAATTACCTAAAAGTCCCTCTGGACATCCAACTTCCATGGCAATTGAACAATAGTTAATTACCTGATCCATTTCTTCTGAAATAGAATCTCTATATTTTGAAAGTTCGATTTCTTCAAATTCTTCCTCTGATATATTTTTGTCAATATCAAATATGGAAGAATTTACATCTACTATTTTGTAACTTTGACAAGATAAAATAAGTATAGAATAAGCTGAAATAAAAATTAAAAATTTATAATAACGTTTTAACACGTCCCTAAAATAAATAATATGTTCCAATCAACAACCAAGGTTAGAGTAAGATATGCGGAAACAGATCAAATGGGATATTGTTATTATGGAAATTATGCTCAATATTACGAAGTAGCAAGAGTTGAAGCTTTGAGATCTTTGGGAATTAGCTATAAAAACTTAGAAGACCAAGGATACTTATTACCAGTTTCTGACTTTAACATAAAATATATATTACCAGCTTTTTATGATGAAGTATTGTCGGTGAAATGTACAATAAATGAGTTAACCAATTTTAAAATAAAATTTAAATACGAAATACATAATACAAGTGGTGATTTACTCAATTTTGGAAGTACTACTTTGGTCTTTGTAGATAAGCAAACAAAAAAACCCGTAAATTGTCCTGATTTTTTAAATAATAAATTAATAAAATTTATCCATGAAAAATAAATCAATTCTTCTTTTAGTTATAGTTATCATCACCACTTCTTTAGATGTAAGTGCACAGTCGTTTAAAAGTTTATATTTTAAATCTTTACATTATCTAGAAGTATATGACTATTCTGCTGCATTAGAAATTCTTCTTGAAATGAAAGAATTAGATCCTGAAAACTGTAACACTAATTTTTTTATAGGAAATTGTCTAATGAATATACCAAATCGAGGAAAAGAAGCTATTCCATATTATGAAAAAGCCTTAGAAAGCTTGACTATAGCCTATAAAATTGCAAATCCAAGGGAGAAAAATGCCCCAATAGATGCTATAGAATTGTTGGGCAATGCTTATCATATGAATTATGAATTTGAAAAAGCTATAGAAAAGTATGAATTTTATGGAAACTTTTTATCAGAGTACAATAAAGATGCTATCAGGTCTAATGCTAAGAAAATCAGAAGATCAAAAAATGCATTAAAATTAGTCCAAAACCCTGTGGATGTTAAAATTTATCCTCTTGAGACTGTTAATACTGAGTTTTCAGAATATAAGCCATTATTAAATGCTCAAGAAAATACTATGTTTTTTACAGCTAAGAAACCAGATGGATTAACAGATAAAAAAGATGATCAGGGAGATTTCTATGAACACATTTATTTTTCAGAAAAAGTAGGTAATAATTGGACACAAGCAAAGCTAATGCCTAGTCCGATAAACACTAAAAAGAGTACTTCAGCTTTATATCTTTCAGCAGATGGTCAATATTTGCTTTCTTCAATGGTAAATAACGACAAAAATATTGGTCCATTGGGAAGAGGAATCTTTGAATCCTATAAAAATGGAAACGGTTGGACTGATCCACAAATATTTCAAAATAAGGTCAATACAAGTTACTTAGAAACATCAGCCAACATGGATTTAAATAAAAACATGGTCTTTTTTGTTAGTGACAGAGATGGTGGCTTAGGAGGAAAAGATTTATGGATGATTAAGAAATTAGACAATGGTTCTTGGTCTTCACCACAAAATCTGGGCGAACCGATTAACACTGAATATGATGAAGAATCTCCATACTTTCATTCAGATGGTAAAACTTTGTATTTTTCTTCAAAGGGGCATTCTTCAATAGGAGGACTTGATATTTTTAAGTCGGAATTAGATAAAGAATTAAATTGGTCTTCTCCTGAAAATATGGGTTACCCAATTAATACCGTGAACGACGATCTTTATTTTGTTCCAACTGTTACAGGAAATAGAGCTTACTTTTCATCTGTTAGAAATGGAGGAAAAGGAAAATCCGATATCTATGAAATAATTTTATCTAACCAAGAAGAATCAAATTTAGCTGTTTATAAAGGTAAGGTTACTAACCAAAATGGAAAACCAATTAATAATATTAAAGTTTCTGTTCAAAATGATAAATATTATCCAGTTTATAAAGAATTTCAAATTAATGAGTCTTCAGGAAAATTCGTTTTTGTATTTGAGTCAGGAAATTCTTACAATATAAAATTTGATATAGATACACTTACTATTTACGATTCTATTAATGTATCAGAAAAACAAAAAGGTATTTTTTCTTACTCTAAGTCTATAGAAATTGCAGAAGATCAAGTTGTTGTTTCCAATGCTATTATTGAAACTGAAGAAAAAGTAACTACTGAAAAACAGCCAATGGTAATTAATAACGTTTTAGAAGTTTCACCTGTTGTTTCTTCAAACCTTTCTAATGATGCTAATTCCAAATCATTAGAATCCTCAGATAAAGCCAGTAAAAAAACAGATTTAGTTAAAGACACTTTATCTACTTCCAAACAACCAATCATTGCGGATAATTCTAATTCTGTAACTAAAGAAGACGTTGTTGCTAAAAAATCTGATTCAAAGGACGAGAAAGTAGAGAAACATATTTTATTTTACGACAATATTAATTTTAAATCCGAAAGTTCGGATTTATCCAATAGTGAAAAATCAAAACTTGATAAATTAATAGAAGATTTAAAAAGTAATCCTACATGGAGGGTAAATTCAATAGGACATACCGATAATACAGGTTCTATGAAGTACAATCAAATACTTTCTGTACTAAGGTCAGAATCTGTTAAAACTTATATGATCAACAGAGGAATAAGTTTCAAGAGAATTGAGACTATTGGAATGGGAGAAGTACATCCTATTGCTGAAAATGTAGCTGCAGATGGTTCTGATAATCCAACTGGAAGAGCTGCTAATAGACGTGTTGAAATTCAAATAATTAAATAAGTGCTTCAAAAATTAACCATATCAAATTATGCGTTAATTACTAAGACAGTTATTGACTTTAAAAAAGAATTTACTGTTATAACTGGAGAAACTGGTGCTGGTAAATCTATTATTTTTGGAGCAATAGAGCTTTTAATTGGAGCTAGGTCAACCAATAAGATTCTTAAAGACCCAAATTCAAAATGTATTGTAGAAGGTATTTTTTCTTTAAATGAACAAGTACTAGAACAACTTGTTAAAATGGATTTAGATATTGAAGAAGATCTTATTATAAGAAGAGAAATTAGAAAAAATGGAAGCTCTAGATCATTTATTAACGATTCACCAGTCAAATTAGATCAACTAAAACATATAAGTCAGTATATCATAGAAATTAATGGACAACATCTTATTAATAAGATGGGTTCTTTGAATTTTAAATACGATTTTATAGATAGTTTTTTAGATGATAAAACTACTTTAGTCAACTATAAAAATGCTTTTTTAAAATATTCTAAATCTCTTGAAAGACAAAAAATAATTGTTAAAAAAGTAGATGTATTAAATGAAAAAAAAGATTTTTTAAAGTTTCAATTAGATGAATTGTCCAATTATGACTTCCAGAACTGGGATGAGGAAGCAATTCAAAATGATTATAAAATTGCAGCAAACCAAGATGAGATTAATGATATTTTAGAAAAAATAAATAATATCTATTCTTCAAACAATGGTCTTAGAGATTTATTGGGAGATTTGAATTCTCAAGCTATTGACTTGAAAACAAATTTACAAGACTTTACCTCAATTTCAGATAGAATAGATTCAATTAAAATAGAATTGGAAGATGTCTTTCATGAAATCCATCAAAATTTCTCTAATCTTAGTACAGATAAAAAAAATCTTCATGAACTCGATCAACAGTTGAGACAAATTAATTTCCTTTTAAAGAAATTCAATGTTGCAGATTTAAAATCCCTAATTCTAAAAAGAGATATTTTCAAAAAAGAGTTATCTGAATTATCTGAAATGGATTTAGAGCTTAAGGAGGTTAATAATTTAGTAGAGTCAAATAAAAAACTGTGTCTTGAAACTGGCAACAAGCTTTTTAAACTTCGTTCATTGAATATATCTACTATAGAAAAAAAGATAAATAAAGTATTGAAAACCCTTTCTATGGGTCATGCAAATTTTAAAATTGAACTTATAGAAAATAGTTCTATTACAGAGTATGGTACAGACCAAATATATCTTTTAATCTCTGTAAATAACAATCCTAAATTTTCACCTTTACATCAGTTTTCGTCTGGTGGTGAGCTTTCAAGAATTGCACTAGCAATGAAATATATATCTTCTTCATTTAATAAAATATCTACACTTATTTTTGATGAAATTGATTCAGGAATTAGTGGTAAGGTAGCTTCAGAGGTAGGTTCTTTGTTGCAAGAAATTTCTACTTCTTCTCAAGTTATTAATATTACCCATCTTCCTCAGGTTGCAGCAATTGCTAAACACCATTTGAATGTCAATAAAAAGATTATTGCAGGGGAAATGGAATCTAGTATAAGTTATTTATCTAAAAATGATAGAATTCAAGTTTTAGCTAAAATGTTAGGAGGAGATAAGACTGGAGAAGCTGCTTTAAATAATGCACTAGAACTTCTTAATTAACGATTGTCAATTTCGTCTGTATTTGGATGGCTACTTGCATCCCAGGAAAATTGCTTAATATTTATTTTAGGGTTACTTGTAAGCTTACTAATTGTAGTGTTTATAGTTACACCATCTTTTGTTTTGACAGAAGCTTCAGTAATTAATTTTAAGGATTCATTAACATCCATAATAATGGTATGAAATGTACTTTTATCAGGTTGAGTGGGAAACAATTTAATTTTATGAATCGTTTGATTATTAACTATTGATTTGTTCATATATTTAAATTTAAATCCTTCTTTCCATAAAGTGAAAATTTCACTTGGATTAAGAGTATTGTCTAAGTCTTCTAATAAATCTATATAGCACTCATTGTCTTCAGGCAAATAGGTCCAAACATTGATACCGTCACATATTACTTCTCTTTCTTCAGTTTTATAATAAAACTTTTCTTTTTCTATAAGAGCATATCCATTTTGAATTTCATTAATATCTTCACTTTTTATTTCCAATTTAAAGTTAAATTTTGAAGCGCTATTTTTTTGAATATTATCACTAACTTCTTGAAGAATTTTCTCACATTTTAAATCATCATTTTCTAAAGATTGTCCAAAAAAAGTCGGACACATTATAATTAGAAATACTATTGATAATATTTTATTTAACCTCATAGTTTCCCTTTTTCTCTTAGATTACTCAAAAACTGTTCCAAAGCCAATACATCAGGAATTAGTACATCTCTAGCTTTACTTCCTCTGTGAGGCCCAATAAGACCTGTAGCTTCTAACTGATCAACTATTCTACCAGCTCTATTATAGCCCAATTTTAATTTTCGTTGTAATAAAGATGCAGAACCTTGTTGGGCATTTACAATAACTTCAGCTGCTTCTTCAAACAAACTATCTAATTCGTCGTCAATTTCTTTAAGTTCATTAGCTTCATCGATATACTCAGGAAGCAAAAACGCATTCGGATATCCTCTCTGAGAACCTATGAATTCAGCGATTTCATCTACTTCTGGAGTATCTACAAAACCGCATTGTAGCCTTATTAACTCGTTTCCTGGCGAAAACAACATGTCACCCCTACCAATTAGCTGGTCAGCTCCCCCAGCATCTAATATGGTTCTAGAATCGATTTTGGAGGTTACTCTAAATGCAATTCTAGCAGGAAAATTTGCTTTTATGGTTCCAGTTATTACATTAACTGAAGGTCTTTGTGTGGCAATTATTAAGTGTATTCCAACTGCTCTTGCTAACTGTGCAATTCGAGCAACTGGAGTTTCAACTTCTTTACCAGCTGTCATTATTAAATCTGCAAATTCATCTATTACCAATACAATATAGGGCATGTATTTATGACCTTTTTCAGGATTTAATTTCCTTTGAACAAATTTGTGGTTGTATTCTTTAATGGTTCTAACCATTGCTTCTTTTAAAAGTTCGTACCTAGCTTCCATCTCTACACACAAGCTATTTAAGGTGTTAACTACTTTGGTTGTATCTGTTATAATTGCTTCTTCCTCGTCTGGTAATTTTGCTAAAAAGTGTCTTTCAATTTTATTATAAATAGTTAATTCTACTTTTTTAGGATCTATTAAAACAAATTTAACTTGAGAAGGATGCTTCTTGTAAATTATAGATACCAAAATAGCATTTAAACCTACAGATTTTCCTTGTCCGGTAGCACCTGCCATAAGTAAGTGAGGCATTTTGGTGAGATCTGCAATTAAAGATTCATTAGAAATAGTTTTACCTAGAGCTACTGGCAATTCCATTTTACTATTTTGAAACTTGTCTGAAGCTATTAACGACTTCATAGCTACTATTTCTGGATTAGAGTTTGGAACTTCAATACCAACCGTGCCTTTTCCTGGCATAGGTGCAATAATTCTTATTCCTAAGGCTGCTAGGCTTAATGCTATATCGTCTTCTAAGTTTTTAATTTTAGATATACGAACACCAGGTGCAGGAACAATTTCATACAAAGTAACTGTAGGTCCAATGGTTGCTTTTATTTTTGAAATATTTATTTTGTAATTAAGAAGCGTTTCAATAATTTTGTTTTTATTCCCTTCTAATTCATCTTTGTCAACAGAAATATTTCCACTTCCATGTTCTTCTAGTAAATCTATATTTGGTAATTTATATTCCGATAAATCTAATTTTGGGTCGTATTCTCCAAACTCTTTTAATTTCCTATCTAAATCTTTTTTACTTAACTCTGTTTCAGTTTTTGCAACTTCAACAGCCATTGCTAATTCGTCTGGAGATTCTGGACTTTCTAATTCTTTAGAATGTGATTTGTTTTCGTTCAAATTAACATCTAATTCTAAATCACTAACTTCACTATTAGCTTCATTAGACTTTATGTCGTCTTCCACTTCGTTAGAACCCATATTTAGATCAATAGATGTATTTTCATCGGGAACTTCCTGCTCAGTTTCTAATTCGCTAGGAACAATTGTAAAACCATCCTTGTCTGATATATTTTCTTTAATCTTTTTAGAAAATTTATTAAAGAAATCTACAACCCAGGATAAAGAAGGGTTGAATAATAAAACAACTGAAGAAATTCCAAAGAAAAAAATAAAAAAACCAGTACCTATTTGTCCAAAAACTCCAATTAACCAGTTGTTAATTACTCTTCCGTAAAGTCCTCCCATGAAATCTAAATCTGATTTCTCAAATACAAATCCTAAGAAAGTACAAAGCCAAATTAAAGAGATAAAACTAACTTTTAATGTTTTAGTTATAGGTAATAATTCGTATTTGAATAGAGATTTGAAACCAATAACAAAAAAAACTAAAACAAATAGATAAGAAGCTAAACCATACCATATTTTTAAAAATCTATGGGCTATGTAAGCACCAAACTTACCCAACCAGTTTTGAATTTCACTTTCTTCCCCGTTAAAAACAAAACCAATTGATTTTCCATCAATAATACTTAAGTCGTATTTCCATGTAAAAAGATAAGAGCTAAACGAAAAGAAGAGATATATAGAAACAAGTACAAGAAACAAACCAGAGGTTTTGTGAAATCTTTCATCTTCAAAAAAGGCTTTTATTCCCTTAAAATATTCTTTATTACTTTTCTTTTTAGAAGAGTTAAATTGAAAATTTTTGTATTGGTTTTTAGCAGTCATTAATTATATTTCAAATGTAATGGAAACTAAATATTGATTCTTAAAAAGAGAAAAGGTATTCTTAACGAACAGTTGTTAGGAATTATTGGGTCATTAGAGCTTTGAATTCCTCCATTTTATAAATGGATGTATTGTTGTCAATTTCAAAAATTTTTGGATCTATATTTTTTTTAGTCATTTCAATAGCTACGTAGGTGGATATAATATTATCAGAAATTATTTCGTAATAAATTGGAAAACCTTTTAATTTCTTAAAGTTAATATTGTAGGAATTGTCAATTTTATTGGTGTAATAAATAGTGGAGGTGGTTGATCTATTGGTTTTTTTATTTATGCTATTTATAATAGCTTTTTTACATTCTATATCCAGGAAATTATCAGATTCATCGGTGTAAATGATATTTTCTACATCATTAGTATCGTTATCATTTAAAATAATTCCAAATTTTTTATCCATTAAATTAATGAGTAAAATATTTCTTTTTAAAAGTGTATCAATTATGGTCGTTTGAGTTCCTATTTTTGTGCTTTGATCAATTCTAGCCAATTCTCCTGAGATATAAAAATCTAATTTAGTAGGCATTGAAGCTATTTCATTGTTGGTAGAATCTAAACTAGTATGGGTTATTTTATAACTTATCAGACCTTCAAAACCTTGAGAGAAACTTGTTAAAGCAATTATAATAAATAATACAGAGACAAATCTATTCATTACAGTCAAAAATTGAAAGCATTGCCTTTATTTCTTTTAAATATTGTTTCATCTCCGAAAAAGTATACGTTTTTTCTAATTGTAAAAAATCTTTTTCTAGGCTTATGTCTTGGATACTTATTGCCTTAAAATGCATTTCCATTCCATATTGCTCTACACTATATTCCATTATAACATCGTTAATCATATTAAATGGAGTACACCAGTTAATATTTTTTATTTTCAAATTTTTTAGTGTAATAATTTCATAGATTGAATCATTTTTTAAAGATTTAATTTTTATTTTTTTACAAGGCTTGTCTAAAAAAAATACATCTTGTGAAATAGAATTGGTTATTTGGTATTTGGGCAAATCTTCCAAAAGAAAATCCACATTATTAGAATCTACAATAGTATATTTTTTATTATTACCTAACCCAAATAAAAGCTTGGCATCTTTTTTACTAGAATTATTAATTAAACCAAGACTTGAGTTTTTAGTTGGAAAGATAAATTCATTTTTAAATTGATCATTTAAAAAAGTCATAATCATTTTTTTTGGCAATAGAAATAGTAGAGATTCTTCATTTTTTTCTAAACAAGGATAGCTTATCTCATAAATAATTTCACCACCTGTAAGCTGTTTTGTTTGCTTGGATTCACATTCAACTAACATTAAAACAATGAAAGAGGGTAATAATATTTTAATTAGATTTTTTACCATTAAAATTCAATAGTGAATATATACGTATTTTTTAATAAAAGCTAACATAATTATTGTATTTAGAATTTTCTGGAGTTTTGAAATCTTTGGAACTTATGCAGCAAATAATCAATTTTTTCTTCTCTGTTTTCAAAAGGTTAGTAGATTGAATTTGTTGATGATAAATTTCCTTACCAATTTTTTTTGGATTGTTGCTAATCCAGGTGAAAGAACAATTGTTGTCAATTAATTCTTTAGCTACTAGTTTTCCTTTTTTTCCAGTACCCCACAATATCAATTGTTCCTTTATTTTTAATTCATTTTCAATCAAATATTTCACTTTTAAAGGAATAAAATTTTCAAAAAGATAATCTTTACTGTTTCTAGAAGTCCTCATTGGGTGATCTCTCCATAAATGAATGATTTCCTTTGTTGTTATTAGTTTAATTTGGTTGTAATAAACTCTAAATAAAAAATCATAATCTTCTGGGTAATTCAATTTTTTAAAACCCTTAATGTTTTCAAAATCAGATCGATGCATCATCCAACAGCAAGATGGAATGGTACATTCTTTATATATGTCTTTGAAATTTTTTTTATTGGATGTTAGTTCGTTTAACCATTTAGCATATTTCAAATATCCATTTCCCATTGGTTTATTACTAGCAAAATACTTAACATTTCCTACTGCTATATGCTTTGTTTTTTTCTCGTCTAGTAGTGAACTCAATATTTCAATTTTATTTTTACTCATTATATCATCAGCATCCATCCTAGTTATATACTTTCCTTTTGCAATTTCACTTCCGGTATTTAGTGCATCAACTATTCCCTTACCCATATTATTTGTAAGTTCTATTCTTGAATCTTCAATTGAATATTTCAATGCTAATTTTTCAGAATCATCTGTAGAATGATCATTAACTAATATTATTTGTAATTTTTTGTAGGACTGATTAACTATAGATATCAAGCAGTCTTCAAAATAGGGTAAAGGATTTTTGTAAGGTACAATTATGCTAACCATAATATTATTTCAGAATACATTAAAAAAAATATTCTATACAAACATTGATTTTTATATTTGTTTTTTGAAATTATAAAAAAATGTTTGAAAACTTACAAGATAGATTCGAAAGAGCCTTTAAAGTGCTTAAAGGACAAGGTCAAATTACAGAAATTAATGTTGCAGAAACTTTAAAAGAAGTCAGAAGAGCTTTATTGGAAGCAGATGTAAGTTTTAATACCGCCAAAGCTTTTACCAACCGAGTAAAAGAAAGAGCATTGGGACAAAACGTTTTAAATAGTATTTCGCCAAGTCAACTACTTGTAAAAATTACTCAAGAAGAACTCACTGAGTTGATGGGAAGCGAAAAAGCAGATATCAACGTAAGTGGCAATCCTGGAATTATTTTAATGTCTGGTCTTCAAGGATCTGGGAAAACAACTTTTTCCGGTAAATTGGCAAATTTCTTAAAAACAAAAAAAAATAAGAAACCATTACTAGTAGCTTGTGATGTTTATAGACCTGCAGCTATTGACCAGTTGCACGTTGTTGGCGATGGTATAGGAGTTGAAGTATTTTCTAATAAAGAGGAGAAAAGTCCATTGCAGATTGCAAAAATGGGTGTTAAATATGCTAAAGAAAATGGATTCAACATTGTTATAATAGATACTGCTGGTAGATTAGCTGTGGATGAGGAGATGATGAAAGAAATTTCAGATTTAAAAAAGATAATTAATCCAACTGAAACATTGTTTGTTGTGGACTCTATGACTGGTCAAGATGCAGTAAATACTGCGAAGTCTTTCAATGAAAGAGTAGATTTTGACGGAGTTATTTTAACCAAATTAGATGGAGATACTAGAGGAGGGGCTGCATTATCTATAAAAACCGTAGTTAATAAACCCATCAAATTCATTGGAACTGGTGAAAAAATGGACGCTTTAGATGTTTTCCATCCGGATAGAATGGCTGACAGGATTTTGGGGATGGGTGATGTGGTATCCTTAGTTGAAAGAGCCCAGGAACAATTTGATGAAGAGTCTGCCAAAAAGTTGCACAAAAAAATTAAGAAAAACCAATTTGACTTTAATGATTTTAGAGATCAAATAGGTCAGATTAAAAAAATGGGTGGTGTAAAAGATATTGCTGGTATGATTCCAGGGATGAAGAAGGCTATGAAAGGAAGTGAAGTGGATGAAAATTCATTTTTACCAATTTTAGCAATGATAGACTCAATGACACCAAAGGAAAGAGAATTTCCCGACTCTATTAATATGCAAAGAAAAAAAAGAATTGCGTTGGGAAGCGGTAACGATCTCAGTGAAGTGAATAAGCTTATGAAACAATTTAATCAAACAAAAAAAATGATGAAACTCATGAGTAAAAAGCAGAATATGATGAATATGATGAAACAGTTCATAAAAATGGGTGGTAAAATGCCTATGTAGACTATGGAATTATTAGACGGAAAAAAAACCTCCTTAGAAATTCAAACCGAATTGTCTGAGAAAGTGAAATTAATGGTTGGAAATGGGATAAACCCTCCCCATTTAGTGGCAGTATTAGTTGGAGACGATGGCGCTAGTAAAACCTATGTAAATGCTAAAGTCAAAGCATGTGAAAGAATTGGGTTTAAATCTACCTTACATCATCTTGGCTCAGAAACTAGCGAGAAAGAACTTCTCAAACTCATAAAGAGATTAAATGAAGACGATTCTGTGGATGGCTTTATTGTTCAATTACCTCTTCCAGGTCATATGGACGACCATAAAATCACTCTTGCTATATCTCCAAAAAAAGATGTAGATGGTTTTCACCCCGAAAATGTAGGAAAAATGGCTTTGGGATTACCTACTTTTTTACCTGCAACTCCAAATGGAGTTATGGAATTATTAAAGAGATACAAAATACCAACTGAAGGTAAAAATACTGTTGTCATTGGAAGAAGTAGTATTGTTGGTACTCCAATGAGTATTTTAATGTCCAGAAAAAGTAATCCTGGAAATTCTACAGTAACTCTTGCTCATAGCAGAACAAAAAACTTAGAACAAATATGTAAACAAGCAGATATTTTAATTGTTGCAATTGGTATTCCTGAATTTGTTACTTCTAATATGGTTAAGCCAAATGCTGTAGTTATTGACGTAGGTATTCACAGAATAGAGGATTCATCGAAAAAAAATGGATTTAGATTAATTGGAGATGTGAATTTTAGTGAAGTTTCCCAAAAGTGTTCTTATATAACACCAGTTCCAGGTGGAGTAGGACCAATGACCATAGCCTCTCTTTTAATGAATACATATATTGCTTCTAATGAGAGAAATTAAAAAGATACTTATTGCCAATAGAGGCGAAATCGCTCTAAGAGTGGTTAAGAGTTGTATAAAAATGGGTATTAAAACAGTTGGAATATTTTCTGAAGCTGACAAAGACTCCCCATTATTAGATTATGTTGATGAGCAAATTTTAATTGGCCCTGCACCATCCAATAAAAGTTATTTGAACCAAGATTTAATAATAAAAAAATCTTTGGAAATGAAGGTGGATGCTATTCATCCAGGTTATGGTTTTTTATCTGAAAATGCATTGTTTGCAGAAAAGGTAATTGAAGCTGGAATTATTTTTATAGGCCCTTCTCCAAAATCAATTGAAATAATGGGGGATAAACTATCTGCGAAAAAAACAGTTTCTAAATTTGATATTCCTTTAGTTCCAGGGTTAAATGAAGAGATTCAAGATGTAGATAAGGCAATGATTGCTGCTGAAAAAATAGGTTTTCCTGTTTTAATAAAAGCCTCCGCTGGTGGTGGTGGAAAAGGAATGAGGATAGTCCATGAAAAAAAAGATTTCAAACAACAAATGAAAAGAGCAGTTAGTGAAGCAAAAAATTCATTTGGAAATGGAGCTGTTTTTATTGAGAAGTACCTTTCAAAACCTAGACATATTGAAATTCAAATTTTAGCAGATCAACATGGAAATGTAGTTCACTTATATGAAAGAGATTGTTCTATTCAAAGAAGGCACCAGAAAATAGTGGAAGAAGCTCCTTCAGCAGTTGTTTCAGAAGAATTAAGAGAAATTATGGGAGAAGCTGCTTGCAATGTCGCGAGGTCATGCAATTACCACGGAGCAGGAACAGTAGAATTTATATTTGAAAACAACTCTTTTTATTTTTTAGAAATGAATACTCGTTTGCAAGTTGAACATCCTGTTACAGAAATGATTACTGGATTAGATTTAGTAGAAGAACAAATTAATATCGCTAAGGGAGAAAAATTAAAAATTTCTCAAAAGGATCTGAAAATAAATGGACATGCTATTGAAATAAGAGTTTGTGCAGAAGATCCATTTAATAATTTTTTGCCTGACACTGGTATTATTGAATTATATGAAATTCCCAAAGGAAATGGGGTGAGAGTCGATGATTGCACCAAACAAGGATCAGAAATTTCTATATATTATGACCCAATGATTTCTAAATTAATTGTCCATGCAGCTTCTAGAAAAGAAGCTATTGATAAGATGATAAATGCAATAAATTACTACACAATCTATGGAGTAAAAACTACCCTTCCCTTTTGCAAATTTGCACTCAACCATTCCGACTTTAGATCGGGAAATTTCGATACTGGATTTGTCAAATTATACATGGAAGATTATAAGCTAGAGGTTGTTGAAAATAATTCAAATAAAGTTGGATTAGCTGCAATTTTTCAACTGAATAAAATGGATAAAATTTCTTCTTCTTTTCTTCCATCTTCTTCTACTAATTGGTTGCGAAACAGATAATACTGTCTTTATGTCAGTTTATTTGTCAGTTTGCTTGCTTGATTTCTGCCAAAAATCCAGAATTTCAATTGTATTTATTGATGGCATATACTTTGCA
>JAYNHP010000024.1:0-29415 GCA_038108155.1 Flavobacteriales bacterium
GCATCTGGACTTCCAGGCCAATTACCACCTACTGCAACATTAAAAATAAAGAAGAAATTATTATGGAAAGCACTTAAATTATTAATATCAATAACATGATATTGAATATCATCTCTAAACCACTTAATTGAACTAGGAGTCCATATAATTGAGAAAACATGAAATTCGTCAGCCAACTTTCCAGAACTTAAGGTATTATGACCTCCATATGATGCATGACCATTATCTTCCCAATGGACGGTTCCATGGACTGTTCTATCGTTCCAACCATTTCCTCCTATCATTTCCATGATATCAATTTCACCACAGCTTGGCCATCCAACACTAGAGAAATTTTCTCCAAGCATCCATAAAGCTGGCCAAAGCCCTTGTCCATATGGAAGTTTAGCTCTAATATCAATTCTACCATAGGTGTGAAAGATATTCCCTTGTGTTTTTATTCTAGAAGAGGTGTAATTTTTTCCTCCAAAATTTTCTTGTTTGGCTCTTATAGTTAAATAACCATTCTCTACTGAAGTATTTTGTTGTCTGTAGTACTGTAATTCATTATTTCCCCAACCCCAAGAACCATTTCCGATTTCATGCGTCCAATCTGAGGATAGACTAGTTCCATTAAACTCATCTTGCCATGTCAAGGTATAATTAGGATAATTCAGTGGTGTGGAATATCCAGTATTATTTACTCCTCCAGAGTTAAATGAAACAGTAACACTATCGATAACTTCAATAAATTGGGAAGTACTTAAATTAGCTCGTATTTTAATTCTATAGGTACCAGAATTAAAATAAGATTAGCTTGCTTCTCCATTTACAGATGTAAAAACAGATGAATCTGTACCATCTATAAAAACAAAAGTGAAAAAATTTTCATTAGCTGCTGTTGCAAACACTTCAACCAATCCACTATTTGGAGCATTGGTTATTGTATAGTTAAGATTTGAAGGGAGATTAATATAATAACATGAACCATTTTCTTTCTTCGCATCTGGATTGTAATTTTCAGCAGTGGGGTCAGTACAACCTTTTTCACATTGTAGAAAAGAAAAACTTAATAGTAAAAGAAATAATAAAAAAATATTTCTGCTCATAAATCATTAATTAAGGACATGTTGTAACAAAACCTTCTGGAACATACCTAGCAAACCAAGCTAATGTACCGTCGTGGTGACCATATTTGACTATCATAGAAGTGTCATTTAACTGAGTAATTTGAAATTCACTAACTCCTGTATAGAAACCCATTGGAGCCGCATTAGATAAAGTTAAAATAGAATCCGTAGTTAAATCCCATGTTTCATTAGGCATATCGTTAAAAGGAGCTGTCCAATCGTATAAATTTTCAAAGGCACCTGGGAAAGTGCTACCAATAGAGTTGTGAACATAAATGTCTCCATTAGTTAATAAATCGTACTGAAAACCAACTAGATGAAAAGTAAATCTATCATCATAAAGTCCTACTCCAGGCTTTTCATTTGCTGGAGCATGCCACCAATCAGGTGAAGAGCCTTCAGGTGGACCAACACCAAAATGATAATCACAAGCAGAATCGATATGCCAAGTTCTATAACCTGGGCCAGAAATCCCACCAGTCAACATAAGGTGTAAAGGATTATCAAATAAACTTATATCATTTGAATCAATTGTTATTGGTTGAGAACTAGATGCATCCCCTTGTGAATTAAACACAGATAAAGTCACCGTGAAATCACCTGCAAAAGGATATTCTGCTGTATCTATAGTTCCACTTCCTACTGTTCCGTTTCCAAAGTCCCAAGAACACTCAACGTCTGGATTATCAGCTTTAAAAACCACAACATTTGGATTACTAGTAGGACTAATAGTAAATGATGCAGAGGATTCTGTTAATCCATAAAAACATTTTCCGTCATTTTTTGTCGCAGATGGATCAAAATTATGAGCAATTGGATCTGTACACCCCTCTTTTCCACAATTAGTAAAAAGTAGGAAAGGGAATGTAAATAATAGAATTTTAATATAAATTTTTCTTTTCATTATTTGTAAATTTTAATATCCAGGATTTTGAGGCCAATTTCCACCGGCTAAATCTATTTCATCTTGAGGAATTGGAAACAGTTCATGTTTACCAACTACAAAATCGTCAATTTCGTCTGCAGCTTTTCCAGTTCTTACTAAGTCAAAAAATCTATGACCTTCACAAGAAAGTTCTGACCTTCTTTCCTTTAGAATATCTTCATATAATAAATCTCCAGAAGAAATCTTCTCGTATAATCCAACACGTTGTCTTACCATATTTAAATATAATAATGCATTTAAATCATCTCCTATTTTGTTTGAAGACTCAGCAGCCATTAAAAGTATATCAGCATATCTAATTACTCTATAATTAACTCCAGAAGTTAAATCATTGTCTGGAATACCGTTTAGCATCTCGTCCCTGGACTTCATATATTTATGGTTGTAAAATCCAGTATGTCCACCAGCTCCAACACCATAAGTAGTTCCAGCGGAGTTATTAGCAATAAAATCATCAATATTTAAACAAGTTGCCTCTCTTCTTGGATCATAATTTTCAAAAGAGTTATATAAATCTTGGGTAGGTAAATTGTAACTATTTCCATCTCCATAAGTTGGACCGTCGTATTGTCTTATACCTTGATATCCCACAGTGAGATTTCCCTCAAGACATATTAAACATCCGTAACTACCACCTTCCTGATCTGAATATTCGACATCAAAAACAGTTTCACTATTATTTTCATTCTCTTTCAAAAATAAAGTACTGTAATCGCTGGCCAAAGAATAATTTCCACTGTTAATTAAAATATTAAAAGTTTGATTAGCTAATGGCCATTTTTCTTGGTATAAATAAACCTTTCCCAACAAACCTAATGCAGCTCCTTTGTCAACCCTTCCCTTAATACCCGAATGAGTAGATTCTGACTTATAAGACAAAATAGAAATAGCATCGTTTAAATCTTTTTCGATTTGAGCATATACTTCATTAGCTGGTGTTCTTTGTAAATCTTGAATTTGTTGAACTCCTAATCTTTGATCAACTACTAATGGAATATCTCCAAAAAATTTGACTAATTCAAAGTAATAAAAAGCACGTAAAAATTTAGCCTCTGCAAGGATAGTTGCCTTAGAAGGAAAGTCAACTTCAACTGCTTTAGGCTCTAAGATAAAATTGCATCTACCAATTCCACAGTAATTAAATCTCATAATACTTCTTAACTCGTCGTTAACAGCACCATGTGTCATGTTTTCAATCTGATGTAAACCTTCTGTATCTGTAACACTTTCTCCACCTGCAATACAATTATCAGAAGCAATGTCTCCTATCCAATAGGAAACGAACATTCCCTGTAGTAAGTCGTAAGCACCGGTAAGAGCTCTAAGATAATCTTGTTCGTTTTGAAAGAAATTTTCAGCATCTTGAGTATAAGGAGGATCAAGATCTAAAAACTTACTACAACCTAATAATAGTGATGTAGAAATAATAATTGCTGTAATTAATCTATTTATCTTTTTCATGATTTTAAAATTTGATATTAACACCACCCATAATAGTCTTTGCCTGAGGATAAAATCCATAATCCATTCCACCAGAAAGTGTTCCTTGAGTTGCCCCAATATCTGGATCATAACCCATGTAGTTAGTAATTGTAAATAAGTTATTTGCTGCTACATAAAATCTAACAAAATCCGTTCCAAATTTTTCGCAGATTTTTTTAGGTAAAACATATCCAATTTGAATATTTCTTAGTCTTAGATAAGAACCATCTTCAACATAGAAATCTGAAAAAACTCCATTTCTATTTATAGAAGTTGTAACTAAAGGTACGTCGTTAGAAGGATTATCTATTGTCCATCTGTCCAATACATAATCCAATTGATTAGCATAAGGTTGTTGTCTTTCATAATTTCTCACAATTTTGTGTCCTAAAGCGGCATATAAATTTGCTGAGATATCTAATCCAAATACGTTAAATCCTAAAACTGAACCAAACATAAATTTTGGAATTGGAGATCCTAAATTTGTTTTATCTGTATTGTTACTAAAATTTATTTCTCCATCTCCATCTATGTCTACAAACCTAAAATCACCAACTTGTGCGCCTGGCTGATTTACTGTAGAATTATCTATTTCTTCTTGAGTTTGGAAAATACCATTGGTTTGATAACCAATAAAATAGCCTATAGGAAAACCAACCTCAAATCTTGTAGCTGTATTGCCACCAACGCCAAAACTTGATCCAGGAAGGAATTCAACTCCAGATGGAACAGATTTTACTTCATTTTCTATATAAGTAAAATTAAAATTTACATTCATGCCAATATTTTTCTTAACATCGGTTGCATAAGCAAATTCAAATTCAAATCCTTTATTACTTACATCTCCCGCATTAATTATTGGAGGGTAACCGCCAGGTCCATAAGAACCAATAATAGCAGAAACATCTGGACTAAATAATAAATCATTGGTATTTTTAATGAAATAATTTGCACTGATATCAAATAAATTTAATAACTGAAGATCAACCCCTAAATTAAGTTGTCTTGTCGTCTCCCATTTTAAATCTGGATTTGCAGCAGTTCCAATAGCTACTCCAGGTGTAATTATATCATTAAAAACATAAACGCCTTCTCCGTTTAGTAAAGCTCTGTAAGCAAAATTAGCTATTTGATCATTCCCAGAAACTCCATAACTGGTTCTAATCTTGAAAAAGCTAATGGCACCTACATTAAAGAAATCTTCATCAGAAACAATCCATGCACCAGAAACTGAGGGGAAATAACCAAATCTACTGTTAGGTCCGAATTTACTTGAACCATCTCTTCTTAATATTGCTGAGAAAATATATTTATATTGGAAACCGTATTCAGCTCTTAAAAAATTGGATAACAACCTTTCCTCGAATTCATAAGAACCAGTATTATTCAAATATCCGTTCTGAGCCATGTTTGCAGAAATATCTGCAAAATCAACAGAGTTATTTGGTATATTAAAAGCAGTACCGTTTAAGACATCTCCTCTTCTACTAAAAACAGATGTTCCTAAGGTAGCTTTAATGTTGTGGTCATCAATTGTTCTAGAATAATTTAAAAAACTTTCAAAATTCAAATCTAGATAAGTAGCTCTCTGCTCAAAAACACTAGCTCCTCTTTCAATAAAAACATCTTCTGCAATTTCTACCTGTACTGGATCAAGATTTGCGTTGATAGCTGAATTGGCATATTTACCAGCTCCATACCAAGCTAGAGGAGAGAAAGTTTTATTATCTACAGAAGCATAATTATAACTCAATCTATTTGTGAAAGATAAATTCTTATTTATTTTATACTCAAACTCTTGTTTTCCAACCAATTTATTTACTGATGAATTATTATGTGTGTTTTCAATTTGCGCAACAGGATTGATAATATCGCTTACTTCTAATAAATATTCATAATTACCATCGGCAGTAACTACAGGTCTAGTTGGAAAGGCATTAATAGTATTGTAAAGAACAGATCCAATTCCATTTTCAGGAAGAGCTTTTCTCTCTTCGTGAGTAAATAACAAAACACTACTTAGTGTTAGTTTATCTGTTAAGGAATTAACAAGATTAACCCTTGCATTGTATCTATCAAAACTTGATTTATCTCCTCCAACAATACCGTCTTGTGAAAAATAGTTTCCTCCAATAGAAAAAGAAGAATTTTCACCACCACCAGTTACCCCAAAATTATAACTTTGAATTGGCGCATTTTGAAAAATAGTGTCCTGCCAATTGGTTCCCATTTTAAGATCTGTATTATTAAAGATAGGAGATCCTGTTCCTCTTATAAACATTTCATTTTTTACCAGTGCATACTCTGCCGCATTTAACAAGTCTAATCTTTTTGTTGTTTGTTGCATACCATAGTAAGTTCCAAATTCAAATTTTGGTTTAGCTCCTTTTCTACCCTTTTTGGTTTCTATTATAATAACTCCGTTTGCTGCTCTAACACCATATATACCAGCAGTAGCATCCTTTAGCACGTTGATAGATTCAATATCTCCAGGATTTAAAGCATTCAAACCTTCCGAATCGTAAACTACTCCATCAACTAAAATTAAAGGATCGTTATCTCCAAATGTAGAAAGACCTCTAATTCTAATACTAGAAGATCCACCCGGGGAACCAGAATTAGTATTTATGGTAACACCTGAAACTTGACCTTGCAAAGCTTGATCCATTCTTGGAATATTTAATCTTTCGACACTTTCTCCTTTAACTTGTACAGTAGCACCAGTTAGTTCCTTAACTGTTGTTTTTCCATAACCAACTACAACTACCTCGTCTAAAGATTTTGTAGAAAGTTGTAATTGTACATCAATTTTATTTCTGCCATTTATTGCTGTTGTGAAATTCCTGTAACCTATGAATGAAAAAATTAATTTGACACTGTCAGAATCAACAGTAATTGCGTATTTACCATCTAAATCAGTTGTTGTGCCTCCGTCTCTTCCAACAACCTTGACATTAACTCCAGGCATAGTTTCTTTATTTTCATCCACTACAGATCCCGTAATTATTGAATTTTGTGCACTAAAATGAAAAGAAAATAAGGTTAAAAAAGATACTAAAAGTAGTTTAGAAAAATTATGATTTGAAGACATACAGCAAATAATTTATATTAAAAGTATAAAATAGTGTTAATTCGACACTAAGATATGTTTTAAAAATAACTAAATAATTAACATATGTTAAGAACTTAGAATAAAAAGTACATTTATTTTAAAAAACTAAATTTAATAATTGCCTAGGAATAACAAAACAATTGATAAATTTAAAAACAATTATTTTGTGAAGTTTATTATAAATAATTTAAAATGACATTAAATTATATTTGGGTTGGTTTTTTTATTGTAGCCTTTATTGTAGCAATTATTAAAACATTTGCTGGAAATCCTGAAATATTTTCTCTTATCGTAAATACAATTTTTGAAAGAGCTGAACTTGGGTTCAAGCTTTCGCTAGGGTTAACTGGAATAATGGCTTTATGGTTGGGAATTATGAGAATTGGAGAAAAAGGTGGAGCTATTGATATATTATCCAAACTTTTTGCACCACTATTTGCAAAACTATTTCCTGAAGTTTCCACCAATTCAAAAGCATATGGAGCAATGATTATGAATATTTCAGCAAATATGTTAGGATTAGATAATGCAGCAACACCTCTTGGCTTAAAAGCAATGAAAGAACTTCAAGAAGAGAATCCTGATAAAAACAAAGCTTCGAATGCTCAGATTTTATTTCTAGTATTAAATACATCTGGATTGACATTAATTCCAACTAGTATAATAGCACTAAGAGCAACTGCAATGGCAGAAAATAATATTATTGGAAATCCAGCAGATGTTTTCCTTCCAATTTTGATTGCAACTTATTGTTCTACAATTGCTGGATTAATATTAGTATCTATTTTACAAAAAATTAATCTATTTCAAAAAACAATTCTAGCATATTTAGGTTCTGCCACCATTGCAATTGGACTGTTAATTTGGTATTTATTTAGCCATAAAAATCAAATTGAAATTATTTCATCTGTTGCATCTGGCTCAATTATATTCTCTTTTATAATATCCTTCATAATACTTGGATTAAGAAAAAAGATAAATATTTATGAAGAATTTATCCAAGGAGCTAAAGAAGGATTTAATGTTTCTATAAGGATTATACCCTACCTAATTGCAATGCTTTGTGCCATTGGTGCTTTTACCACTTCTGGAGCAATGGAATTTATTATTAAAGGAATGGGGAGTTTTTTTGGATTATTTTTAGAAAATACTCAATTTGTTGAAGCATTACCAACCGCAATTATGAAACCACTTTCAGGTGGTGGAGCAAGAGGAATGATGGTTGAGTCGTGGGGGCAAAACGCATCTCAAATAAATTCTTTTGTGGGTAAATTAACTTCTACTCTTCAAGGATCAACAGAAACTACTTTTTACGTGTTGGCAGTTTATTTTGGTTCTGTAGGAATTAGAAATACTAGATATGCAGTATTAGCTGGATTATTTGCTGATTTTATTGGGATCATTTCGGCAATTGCTATTGCTTATGTATTTTGGGGATAAATAGCTTTGTCTTTAGTTGACCTTTTTAATTTCATTAATAACTCTTAATACCTCATTTTTTAAATCATCCAAGGATGAATTATTCTCGATTATATAGTCTGCATATTTAATTTTTTCATCGTCTGTCAATTGAAAGTTTATTCTTTTTTCTATTGATTCTAAATCGGAATTATCTCTTTTAGAGACTCTATTTATTCGATTAGACTTTTTAGAAATTACAAGAATAATTTTATCCATATCTAAATAGGCTCCACTTTCAATCAAAATTGCAGCTTCCTTAACTAAAATTGGTTGGTTGTTATTTTTCTCAACCCATTGTTTAAAGTCTTCTGCTACTTTGGGATGGACTAAATTATTTAATTGTTTAATTTTTTCAGCGTCACTGAAGACTATACTAGAAAGTAAATTTGTGTTTAAAATACCATTATTATATACACTTTCACCAAAGATGTTTACAATGTCATTTATTAACTCTAAGTTGGTATTCATTAATTTTTTTCCTAGGCTATCAGAATTGTAGACTGGAATTCCGTACTCTAAGAGAAAATTAGAAACAGTTGTTTTGCCTGATCCAATTCCACCAGTTAAACCAACTTTAACCATAGAATTACTGTTTATTTTCTTCAGACAACTTAGTTGCCTCATCCATTGAAATAGATGATTTATCTACTTTAATTTTGGTATTGGCATCAACCGATAGGACAATTGTAGTTTCTTTAACTTCTACCACTTTCCCATGAATACCTCCAATGGTAACCACACTATCCCCTTTCTTAAGAGATTCCCTCATATTTTGTAATTCTTTTCTTTTTTTATTTTGCGGTCTTATCATAAAGAAATAGAAAATAACAAAAATTGCTACCAAAAATGCAATGTTTAGCATTCCACTGGTGTCTTCAACATTTGAAGCTTGAAGGAAAAATATATTATTCATCTGATTGTTTTAAAAGTTAAATTCCGGCTACGTATCCTTGTAAATAAAGTCGATTAGTTGCAGGTCTAGTATTTGCTAAAATAGAGATATATTTTTTAATGAATCCAGTTCTTGAAGTATTTAAAACAACTGGTATTTCACCAGTCTCACCAGGTTGTATTGGTATTTTTGGCCAACCTTTAAGAACCGTACAACCACAACCAGCTTTCACCGAATTGATTAATAATGGTGTTTTTCCAGTATTTTCAAAAGTGAAAGTATGCTCTACTTTTGAACCAAGTGCAACTGTGTCAAAATCAAAAATTTCTTCCTGAAATTTAATAATAGGTGGGTTTTCTGGATTTATCAAATCTGCTGTAATTTGTTGGGAGCTGTTGATCTTATCGCTAATACAACCTACAACACTAACAAGAACTAAAAATATTAAAAAATAATTTTTCATTTTAACCGATTAAACCTCTACCTACTTTTTTTAATTTACCATCCTTTTTGAAATCTTCAAAAACTTTGTCTAAAATACCATTAATAAAACCATTGCTTTTGGGAGTACTGTAGTATTTAGATATTTCTATGTATTCATTTAAAGTAACTTTTAAGGGAATTGAAGAAAATTCTTTTGCCTCCGTAATGGCTAAATTCATTAATAATGAATCCATTTTTGCCAATCTTTCGCTTTCCCAATTTTTTGAATACTTCTTTAAAATACCATCGTTGGTAGATTTATTTAAAATAGCCTGTCGGAAGAGATTTAAAGCAAATTCTTTTTCATCTTCTTTCCATAATGGCATGACTTTAAAATTTAAATCATCATCTATAGATTTTAGAGTTTTGATAACCATAGAGGACACATGATCCAAATCATCTTGCCAATAAATACTTTTTTCGTCAAAAAAGTGATGCAATAATTCAAAATTACAAATCTCTTCTTTAAAAAGATTAATTAATTGAGATTTATGATCGTCAAAATCAGTAGAATCTGTATTTAAAATGTCCTGAAATGAAGGAGAAGTATAAATAGATTTAAAGAGTTTTTTTACCAACTCGTTCTCTTCAACTCCTTCCCAATTAATTTTTAAATCTGATGCAATTTTATTGAGTTCAGTTGAAGATTCTAAAGACTTAATAATTATATTGGAAACAAATGATTTATTAAAAACATGTTTGTCTTTTTCTAAAAATGATCTCTTTGCTTCTTCAATTTTAATATTGGCAATTCTTTTAAGAGGAATGTATATTTGAATAAGATAAATATATAAATCGTAAATTTTTTTCATGCTGTGCATGAATTCTTTTTCTCCACTTACTAGATTGTCATTATTAGACTGTGAAAAGGCATAAAATGCTTGAAGTACTTTGATTCTAATATGTCTTCTATTCAACATTTATTTAAGCTTTTCAGATTCGTCATATATTCTCTTTTCAGCTAGTCTATTGGCAGCAAGAGAAGGAGAAATATTTTCATTTCTTGAAGTTGTTAAAATATCTGTTGTAGTTTGGTAAATATTTCCAGCCATTTCCATGACCTTAGTATCGCTAATGTCATGAATTTCAGCGTAACAATTCATTACACCACCAGCATTAATTAAGTAATCTGGAGCATAGACAACCCCCTTTTGAAATAATATTTGACCATGTAATTTTTCGTCCATTAACTGGTTATTTGCTGCCCCAGCAATAACTGAACATTTCAATTTATTGATGGTATTATCGTTTATAGTAGCACCTAAAGCACATGGAGAATAAATGTCCATATCTAAATCATAAACATTGTCAGGGTGTACATAACTACAACCATATTTTGCTACAGTATTTTGAACTAAATCGGAATTAATATCTGATACTGTAATTGCAGCACCTTCTTTGTGTAAATAATCTACTATGTAGAGACCTACATGACCAATACCTTGAACAAGAATTTTTTTACCAACTAAATTATCTGAACCAGTTTGGAATTTTAAAGCTGCCTTCATTCCCATATAAACTCCATAAGCAGTAATTGGAGAAGGATCACCCTTTTTCCCTGGCAACCCAGTGACATGATTAGTTTTCTCATAGACATGAAGCATATCTTGAGGATTTATACCAACATCTTCTGCAGTGATATAAGAACCACCTAGAGAATCTACAAACTCACCAAACTTCTTAAATAGTTCTGGAGATTTTTGTGTTTTTGAATCTCCTATAATTACTGCTTTCCCCCCACCTAACTTCAAACCAGAAATAGCGTTTTTGTAAGTCATACCCCTAGATAATCTCATTACATCGGTCAATGCTGCTTGATCATTCACATAATTCCACATTCTAGTACCACCTAGTGCTGGACCACAAACAGTGTTATGAACAGCTATAATTGCCTTAAGTCCTGTCTTTTTGTCCTGAGAAAATAAAATTTTCTCATGATTCATTCCAAAAAAATCATTTGGACTAGTATTTTCAGGTGAAGTTGATTTATTATAATTTTTTTCCATTTTTAAATTGGTGAAATATTCCACAAAAATAATATTTTGAGGATATAAAATTGAAAAAAAAAAATTGCTCGTTTTAAGTGATTATATTTGTAATCCATTGAAATCACTTTTTCACCTTAATAAATATTTTTTGAAATATAAATGGCACCTAATTCTAGGGTTTATATTTATAGTGTTTTCAAATTATTTTGGGGTATATATGCCAAAAATAATAGACCAAGCAGCTGACGAACTTCTAAAACATGTAGCGAATAAAAATGCGAATTCTAATAATTTAATTTTATGGGATTTAGGTATTAGGCTTGTTCTAATGTATATGTTATTTGCTATTTTAAAAGGAGTCTTTTTATTTTTTACCAGACAGAGCATTATTGTAATGTCTAGAAATATTGAATTTGATTTAAAAAATGAAATTTTCTCCAAGTACCAACAGCTGACAATCTCGTTTTATAAAAATAATAAAACAGGTGATTTGATGAATAGAATTAGTGAGGACGTTACCAAAGTGAGAATGTATTTGGGACCTGCAATTATGTACTCATTAAATGTTGTGGTTTTATTTGTAATGGTAATCACTTTTATGATTTATAAAAATGCAACTCTAACTATGTATGTTTTATTTCCATTGCCAGTTTTATCTATAATCATCTATTTTGTAAGTAGTATTATTAATAAAAAGAGTGAAATAACTCAGAAAAAACAATCCAAAATCACCTCTTTTGTACAGGAAGCATTTTCTGGAATTAGAGTTCTAAAAGCATACAATAGAAATAAACATTTTTCTAATCTTTACGAAAAAGAAACTGAAGATTATAAAAGAGCTTCACTTAATCTTGCAGTAGTAAATTCCTTATTTCTTCCTTCCATTATATTTCTAATTGGTTTAAGTACTGTAATTACGATATATTTAGGTGGAATGAAAACCATAAATAATGAATTAGACTATGGGGACATTCTTCAATTTATATTTTATATAAATATGCTTACTTGGCCATTTGCATCTGTGGGATGGGTAAGTTCATTAATTCAAAGAGCTGCAGCTTCTCAAAAAAGAATAAATGAGTTTATTAATATAGAAGAAAAAGTTATAAATAAAGGAGAAAAAAACATAAAAGAAGTTTTTGATATAGAATTTAAAAACGTATGGTTTAAATATCCAAATAATGACGATTATGCATTGAAAAATATAAATTTCAAGCTAGAGCAAGGAATGAGTCTTGGAATATTTGGGAAAACAGGTTCAGGTAAATCTTCACTTGCTCAAATTCTATGTCGACTATACGAGCCTAGTGAAGGAGAAATATTAATTAACAACATCTCGATTAAGGAAATTGAATTAAATAATTTCAGAAAAAAAATTGGCTATGTTCCTCAAGATGTTTTTTTATTTTCAGATACCATTGAAAATAATATTGCATTTGGTCTTAGTAATGAAGATTTCACAAATAAAGAAATTGTAATTGCTTCTAAAAGTGCTGGTTTGTATAATGAAATAGAAAAATTTAGCAATTCATTTCAAACTAAAATTGGAGAAAGAGGAGTAACACTTTCTGGTGGACAGAAACAAAGAATTGCCATAGCAAGAGCTCTAATTAGAAATCCAGAACTACTGGTTTTTGATGATTGTTTGTCTGCAGTAGATGCAAAAACATCTCAAAAAATTCAGAATTCTCTTTACAATCAAAAAAATAAAAAATTATCCATCCAAATCAGTCATAAAATAAGCAATCTAAGTCAATGTTCACACATAATAGTTTTGGAAGATGGAGAAATTATAGAACAAGGGGACCACGATCTACTTTTAAAAAACAAAGGATTTTACTTTGATATATTCAAAAAACAACAAATGGATAATAATTAAAATCCTATAAATCTTTAGAAA
This sequence comes from Flavobacteriales bacterium, assembly GCA_038108155.1. GTDB lineage: Bacteria > Bacteroidota > Bacteroidia > Flavobacteriales_D > Parvicellaceae > MED-G20. The sequence continues at coordinate 13,374 of JAYNHP010000024.1, forward strand.
AAATAAAATCTTATTTATATTGCATATGTAAACAACAATTATTTATAATGGAAAACAGCAATGATCAAGAAAAGTACAGAAACGAAATTTATTCTAAATCTGTAAGAGCTGGCAAAAGAACCTACTTTTTTGATGTAAAATCAACTCGATCAGGCGATCACTATCTTACCATTACTGAAAGCAAAAAAAAGTTTGACCAAGAGGGGAATTTTCACTTTGAGAAACATAAAATATTTCTTTACAAAGAGGATTTTGACAAATTTAAGGATGGATTGATAGAAGTGGTTGATAAAGTAGTTTCTCTAAACGAAGGAAATCAAGTTGAGAAAGGAGATGCTCTTGAAAGTAAGTCGTTTAAAAATGTTGATTGAAAATATTTTTAATTAATAATTCCTTTTTTTCAACATCTTCAATTTTAGGTTTTTATTTTATAACAATTTGATTATCAAGTATTTATTTATATGATTTTTTTTTGTTTTACTCTTTATTGTTGACAATTAGGTATATAATTATTATTTAAACACGTTTTTGTTTAAAAATGAATTTACTTTTAAGATTTAGAAAAGGTTATAATCCTAACTTTAAGATATAATAAGACAAGTAAAATAAATTAATAGATGGGGAAAATAATTACAATAGCAAATCAAAAAGGTGGAGTTGGGAAAACTACAACAGCAATAAATCTAGCCGCTTGTCTTGGTGTACTTGATAAGAAAACTCTATTAATAGATGCTGATCCTCAAGCAAATGCCACCTCTGGTGTTGGACTAGAACCTAGAAAAATTAATAATGGTATTTATGACTGTATTATAAATGGTGTAAATCCAAAAGAATTAATTCTTAGAACAAAAAGTCCAAACTTAGATATTCTACCCTCTCATATTGATCTTGTAGGAGCAGAAATAGAAATGATCAATCTAGAAGACAGAGAATTTGTTTTTCAAAAAATGTTTATGCAATTGTCTGATCAATACGATTATATTTTGATAGACTGCTCGCCCTCCTTAGGTCTTCTTACGCTAAATTCATTAACACTATCCAATAGTGTTATCATTCCGGTACAGTGTGAATATTTTGCCCTAGAGGGGTTAGGAAAACTCTTAAATACCATAAAAATAGTTCAAAGTAGATTAAATAAATCATTAGATATTGAAGGTATTCTACTTACTATGTATGATACTAGATTAAGATTATCTAACCAAGTTGTAGAAGAAGTTAAAATTCACTTTCAACAATTAGTTTTCGATACCATTATTCATAGAAATACTAGACTTGGAGAAGCCCCTAGCCATGGAGAAACTATAATAATGCACGATGCTAGTAGTAAGGGAGCGGTGAATTATTTAAATCTAGCCAAAGAGCTTATAAAAAAGAATAAAGTTCAGATTTCTAATAGCGAAGTTGAAAATAAAATAGAAGTTAATGGTTTCTAAAAAAAATGCTCTTGGCAAAGGTTTAGGTGCATTATTAGAAAACGCAAAGACAGATATTACTTCCAAAGCTGGTATTGAGACCAATGCACAAGCTGGCTTAACTTCTAGAATCAATATCGATAATATTACTCCTAACCCATTCCAACCAAGAATAGATTTTGAGAAAGAATCTTTATTAGAATTAACAGAATCTATTAAAGAACATGGTGTAATTCAACCAATAACAGTAAGAAAGATAGGGAGAGATAATTTTCAAATTATCTCAGGAGAAAGAAGATATCAGGCATGTAAAATTGCTAAAATTGGTGAAATTCCTTGTTACATACGTATAGCGAACGATGAGGAAATGCTAGAGATGGCAATCGTAGAAAATATTCAAAGAAAAAATTTAAATGCCATTGAAATTGGTTTGAGTTACCAAAGGCTAATTGATGAATGTAATCTGACTCATGAACAATTAAGTATAAAATTAAGTAAGAATAGATCCACAATTTCAAACTTTTTGAGACTGTTAAAACTTCCTGTAGAGGTTCAAAAAGCACTAAGAGATTCTAAGATTACTATGGGCCACGCAAGAGCCTTGTTGTCTTTTAATAGCGAAGCTGAAATATTGATTGCTTTTAATAAAATCATTTCTGAAAGTCTCTCAGTTAGAGATGCAGAGAAAATGAATCAAAAAAAGAAATTAAAGAAAGAAGAAAAAATAATTTTAAGTAGATATGAATTAAGAATGCAAAATAATATTTCTTTTCAATTGAAATCGGATGTAAAAATTAAGAAAAATTCGAAAGGTAAAGGTCAATTGGTTATCTCTTTTAAAAATCAAGATCAGCTAAATGAAATTCTTGAGAACTTTGATCAATGATTAGAATCATTCTATACCTTTTAATTATTTCCAATGCTAATTGTTTTGCTCAAACCAACGATACTCTAGATAAAGATAAATTCACCCACCGTTCTACCATACTATCTAGTATTATTCCTGGAAGCGGTCAAATTCACAACAATAAAATTAAACCAGTAAATCTACACACTAGATTATGGTGGAAATTGCCAATAATCTATGGAGGTTTAGGTACTGCTAGTTACCTAATCCAATTTAACCATCAAGAATTTAAAACTATTAAAGATGAAAGACTAAGTAGACAAAATGGTAATTCACCAGTAAAATACATTACCTACTCTAGTGAACAACTAAAATTAATTCAAAATGAGTACAGAAGATTAAGAGATTTTTCAATAATATCATTTCTAGGCGTATACTTACTTCAAATTATTGATGCAAATGTTGAGGCACATTTGTTTATGTTTGATATTAGTAACAACTTGAGTATTAATTTCAAGCCTCTAAATCAAAATAATAAAGCTTCGAGCTATTTGGTTCCACAATTTTCTTTAAATTTTAAATTATAAATTATTTGACTTTATTTAAATACGTTTTATTTTAATTATTAAGTAGTTATATGGAAAAATTTGATTTATGTATAATAGGTGCCGGCCCCTCTGGATATGCTGCAGCAATGAGATCTGTTGACTTTGGAAAAAAAACTCTTTTAATAGAGAAAGATAAAGTTGGTGGAGCAGGACTATATAATGGAGCTCTTTCTTCAAAAACTATGTGGGAATTATCTGAAAAACTAAGAACAGTTAATGAACGTATTAAATCTGTCGGAGGAAAACCTATTGATATGACTTGGGAAGAAACTCAAAAGACATTAATGGATGCAACCTTTGATAGAAAATTTCAATACTCTGCTCATTTAAAACTTCTGCAATCTAAAGCACTTAAAAATATTTTTAAATATGAGCGTGGTCTTGGAACTTTTATAGATAAACACCATGTTAAAATCCAAAAATCAAACGATGAAATTAAAACTATTTATTCTGAAAATATAATAATTGCTACTGGAAGTAAACCAAGAACTATTCCAAATATTGATGTCGATGAAAAAATCATTATGACTAGTGATGGTGTAGATCACATGAAAAACTTTCCAAAATCAATGGTAATTGTTGGAGCTGGTGTAATTGGTTGTGAATATGCTACCATATTTTCAAATTTTGGTAAGACCAAAGTATATTTAATTGATAGGTCAGATAGAATACTTCCTTTCGAAGATTCAGATATCTCAGAAATGATTAGTAAAAATCTAAAAGAAAAAGGGGTTACTATCCACAATAAGGCACAATTGGAAAGACTAGAAGTAAAAAATGGAGAAGTAGAATATGAACTTTCATATATAGATGGGAAAAAAGAAGTTATAAGAGTAGAAAAAGCGTTATTATCAATTGGAAGAAAGTTGTGTATTGATGGCTTGAAAATGGAAAATGCAGGAGTAACTCTCAGTAAAAGAGGAGTTCATATAGGAGATGTAAATACACAAACTAATATCCCTAATATATATGTTGTTGGAGATGCAAGTGGACATATCTCTTTGGTAAATGTTGGAGAACTGGAGGGTAGATATGCCGTAGAGAGAATTTTTTCTAAAAAGTATTACCCATTAAACTATAACAACATCTGTACTATCATGTTTCTTCAGCCAGAAGTTGCTTCAGTTGGAATAAATGAGAAAACATGTATTGAAGAAAAAATACCAGTTAAAGTAGTTAAGCTAGATTACTCTTGCATAGCAAGAGCGATTGCTATGAGAAAGACCGAAGGGTTTTTTAAGATAATTGTATCAGATGATAAAAAAATGAAAATTTTAGGGATGAGAGCAGTTGGAGAACATGCTTCTAGTGCGATTCAAGGAGTTGGACTTTTAATGAAAATGGATAGAAATATTCACGAACTTGCAGAGATGGTACATCCTCACCCGTCCATAATTGAAGGAATTCAAGAATGTGTTAGAATGTTATTAAACAAATCTATTTTTAAGGCTTCTATTTTTAAAGATAAATTATCCTGTTACAGAAGAATTGGTGAATATGTAGAGGATCTCCAAAGACTATAATTTTTAATTAATCAATTACTTTTAATTTTCAAATTTTGAAGAATATTTCATTCCTTCTTATTATTGTTTCTTTATGTTTATTTTCTTGTAAGAATGAGCAAAAAAGTATTTATAAAGAGAATAAAACAATTGAAATTATTGATTCTGTTAAAATAAGTTTCAAGGTTTTAGAAAATGACAACAGAGGAAAAAAAATAAATGCTTTTTTCGAAAAAAAATTTTCAAGAAATCAATTTAATGGAAATATTTTATTTGCAGAAAATGGAAATATAATTACTCAAAAAAGTTATGGATATTCTAATTTAAGGAAAAAAGAACTTCTAACTAAAGAACATTCTTTTCAGTTGGCTTCTGTTTCTAAGCCATTTACTTCAATAGCTATTTTACAGCTTATAGAAAATAATAAGATTAATTTAAAGGATACTATTCAAGAATTCTTTCCAGAATTTCCATACCATGGAATAACAATTCATCAGCTACTAAGTCATCGGTCTGGAATGAGCCAATACACACACTTTTGTGACGCACCAGATAGTATTTGGCCAGATAAAAGTATTACTATAAACAACCAAGATGTTATAAATATTATTTCTAGAATAGTTCCACTAATAAATTATAAGCCAGATTACAAGTATTATTACTGTAACACCAATTATTTAATACTTGCTTCGATAGTAGAGCAAGTATCTGGAATAAGTTTTAAGCAATATGTAAAGAAATATATTTTTGAGCCCTCAGGAATGTTTAATAGTGCAATATACGATCGTACAAATTTGGAAGACCTCTTTTTACCTGTTCAGGGTTATGAAAATAAAACACCTTGGGAGGATGTTTATTTAAATGGGGTGGTTGGAGATAAGGGAGTCTACTCTACTACAGAAGATTTACTAAAATTTGATAGAGCTCTAGAGAAAAATATATTAATATCAGATTCGTTAAAGAAATTAGCTTTTACCAAAATGAATTTAGAAAGAAAAGGCAGTAAAAATTACGGATATGGATTTAGATTAAAAGAGCACGAAAAATATGGAAAGATTGTATACCATACAGGTTGGTGGAAAGGATTTAGATCTTATTTTGTAAAAATATTGGATAAAAATCAAACGATTATTGTCCTTAACAATGTCAAAAGAGGAAGATTTTTAAATATTGATAAACTAATTGAGCTAATAAATTAGTCTAAAGAGTTAAGTGCTTTTAGGGAAGGACTGTAATTATTGTCAATTTCAATTGCTTTAGAATAACAACTCTTAGCTTTGACTAAATCATTTTTAATTTCATAACAGATTCCAATATTATGAATTGCTTGAACATAAAACGAATTTAAAGAATTAGCTTTTTGATAATACATAAGAGCTGAATCTAAAATTGAATTATTTTTTGAAATATTGTACTCTCCCAAAAAGGTATTTCCTATATTAAAGTAAGTTTCCTCAAAATTAGAATCTATTTGAATAATGAATTTAAAAGCTTTTCTTGCTTCAGAATAATTCTCATTGAAGTGGTAATAAAGACCTTTATTTCTATGTGCCTCTATACTAGATGAATTTATTTCAATTGCAGAATTATAATAATCTACTGCAATGTCATTTCCTGCACTTTCGGATAACATTCCCATATGAATATAAGCATCGAAATAGTTAGGATCTACTTCTATTGCAGTTTGATAAGAGGAAGAAGCTAAATTGGAATTGCCTAAAAAATGGTAAATCATGCCTTTAATGAAATAGGCTTCTGCAATTCTTTTATCAATTTTCAAAACCTGATTTGCAAGTTTCATAGCTTCTTCTGTTTTTTTCTCAAAAAGAAAAATTTTAGCTCTTAATAATCTCGCTGGGATAATATCGGGATCTTCTTTTATACAATTGTCTAAATATATTTTTGATTCATCAATCAAGCTAATGTCTTGGTTTATAACTGCAAGTTCGTATAGAATAGATGCTTTATGGTATTTCAAAAATGAAAGATCTGGAGTTATACTTAATGCTCTATTTATATCATCTAAAGCAGAGTTAAAATTTCTCTTATTTTGATGGTAAAGAGCTCTTTTTAAATATACATTAGGACTCTTGGGATTGCTAATTATTTCTTTATCAATTTCATAAAGTTCATTATTCAAATTAGAATTGACTGTAGAGGGTTCATTTTCCTCCAATGAAATCTTCTCGTTGCTTCCAGAATTACAACCAATGATAAAAAACGAAACGAAAAGTAATTTTTTCATGTTTAAAAAAAAAGGGCCAATAAGGCCCTTAAATATAAATTGAATTAGCTATTTAATTGATCTATAATCTTATTTTCTAGCTCGTCTGAAAGTTCTGGATTGTCTAATAGTATTTCTTTAACTGCATCTCTCCCTTGTCCAAGTTTCGTGTCTCCATAAGAGTACCAAGAACCAGATTTGTTAATGATATTCATTTCTACACCAAGATCAATAATTTCTCCTGTTTTAGAAATTCCCTCGCCATACATTATATCAAATTCTGCTTGCTGAAAAGGAGGTGCAACTTTATTTTTAACCACTTTTATTCTGGTTCTGTTTCCAATGACTTTATCTGCATTTTTAATAGCGCTAGATCTTCTAATATCGATTCGTACAGAAGAATAAAACTTCAAAGCATTTCCACCAGTTGTAGTTTCTGGATTTCCAAACATAACACCAATTTTTTCTCTTAGCTGATTGATAAATATGCAGCAGGTGTTGGCCTTACTTATAGAACCGGTTAACTTTCTTAGAGCTTTAGACATTAATCTTGCTTGAAGTCCCATTTGATTGTCTCCCATTTCACCTTCAATCTCAGCTTTTGGAGTTAAAGCAGCAACAGAATCAATTACTAAAATATCAATAGCTCCCGATCTAATTAAATTATCGGCTATTTCTAAAGCTTGTTCACCATTGTCAGGTTGGGAAATAAGAAGATTATCAATATCAACTCCTAAATTTTTAGCATAGAACTGGTCAAAAGCATGTTCGGCATCTATTATAGCTGCAATCCCACCATTTTTTTGAGCCTCTGCAACAGCATGAATTGCTAATGTAGTTTTACCAGAAGATTCGGGTCCGTAAATCTCTATCACTCTCCCTTTTGGAAAACCACCCACACCTAGTGCTCTATCTAAAGTAACAGATCCTGATTTTATAACTTCTAATTTTTCTACTGGTTCATCCCCCATTCTCATTACAGATCCTTTGCCATAAGACTTATCTAAACGGTCTAATGTAACTTGCAATGCTTTTAGTTTTTCTTTATTTATTTCTTCCATTTTATATTAATTTTCTACCAATTTCTCAATTAACTACATAAACAATTTACGTACTAATCTAGAGCCTCCATAATTTGTTGAAAATGATCGGCAGTTTTAACCTTTTCAAATATTTTAACTATTGTATTATTCTCTATAACAAAAGTTTTTCTTAAGATTCCTTCGTATTCTCTTCCCATAAACTTTTTGAGTCCCCAACATTGGTAAGCATTTATAACCGACTTTTCAGTATCTGCAATTAATGAAAAAGGCAAATCATATTTATCTATAAATTTTAAATGTTTGGCTGAATTATCTGCACTTACTCCTATAACTTCAAAATCATTGTTTTTAAGTTCGTTATAGTTATCTCTTAGATTACAAGCTTCTTTTGTACAACCTGGAGTATCATCTTTTGGATAGAAATAAAGAATAAGTTTTTTTCCTGAAAAATCACTTAATTTTATTGGGTTCCCATTTTGATCTGTTCCCGAAAAATCTGGAGCTGAATCGCCTTCTTTTAATGCATTCATATTAAATTGTAATTTTTCAACAAATTAGCAAATAAGGACAGATAATAGCAATAATTGTATAACTTAATTTTTCAACAAATAAATTCTTATTTAAACAATTATGGATTTTAAAAAAATAACTGAAGAAGATTCTTTACATGACCATCTAGAAGAAAATTCAGTAATTGAAATTTTAAATAAAATAAATTTAGAAGATCAAAAAGTTGCTTCTGCTGTAAAACAAGTAATTAAACCTATTAAAAATTTGGTAGAAGCAATTATCCCTAAAATGAAATTGGGAGGAAGATTGTTCTATATAGGTGCTGGAACAAGCGGAAGGTTGGGAATTGTGGACGCAAGTGAGTGTCCTCCAACGTTTGGTGTTTCTTTTGACCTTGTTGTAGGAATTATTGCTGGAGGAGACACTGCAATAAGAAAGGCAGTTGAGTTTGCAGAAGATGATGAAAACCAAGGATGGGAAGATTTAGAAAAATACAATATTAACAACATGGATAGTGTCATTGGAATTGCTGCCTCAGGAACTACACCTTATGTAATAGGAACTCTTAAAAAATGCAACGAAAATGGAATTATTACTGGAGGAATAACTTGTAATCCAGGAAGTCCATTAGATATAATTGCTAAACATTCAATAGTCCCAATTGTTGGACCTGAATTTATTACTGGAAGCACTAGAATGAAATCTGGAACTGCTCAGAAACTAATATTAAATATGATTTCTACATCTGTTATGGTTAAGTTAGGAAAAGTAAAAGGAAATAAAATGGTAGATATGCAACTTTCCAATAACAAACTAGTTTCAAGAGCAGAAAAAATGGTAATGGAGGAATTGAATATTGGACATGAAAAAGCCAAAAGTTTAATAGGCAAATATGGAAGTGTTAGAAAAGCTATTGATTCTTATAAATAATTTTCTAAAGTTTTATTTTTCATAATAGATTCTAATAATTGTAGAAGTGCATTTTTATCTTTTTGTTTTAAGCCAAACTCTAAATGAAATCCATTCTTTGAGGAAGATAATATTATTTTAGAGAAAATCTGACGTAAATTTTGATTCTCATCTAGGTTATCTAAAATAGATTTTGGAAAATAGACCAAAAGAATAGCTTCCATATCTATTTCCATATAAATTGGGTTTTGGAAATACGATTCTTTAATTTTTGAATAAGGTTTAGTTTCTTCTTTAATTATGGATTCTAACAATTGTAAATCATTTGAACAATGTAAAACATCGTTTTTGTAAAGTAAAAATGTATTATTAATGTTTAATAATTCATCTTCTTTTAGCTCCACATTGTTTTTATGAAAGATGTCTTTTAAAATTTGTTTTTCTTTTATTCCCATACTAATATTATACGGTAATGAAATATTCGTATTTTCAGTAAATTCCTCTTCTTCTTGAAAAAAATCATCATCGTCCCAATTCTCTTCGCTTTCCACTTCCTCTTCATTGGATTTAGGATTTTGAATGGAATAAATATTTTTATAATTCTGCTGATAGCTTGAATCTGTAGAAATTAAGGAATTTGAGGGCTTATTTAATGAAAAGGACATACTTCCGTCTAATGCTGGAATAACCTCTCTTAAATCCAACCTGCTTTGTTTATTTTCTATATCCCAAGCAGATTTAATTATCTGATTGAAATATTTTTCGAGATTGTTTGTTGGAATATTTGCAAATCCGAAGGACAACAAAGAATCGTTATTGGTTAAGAAGCTTTTATATTTCTTATCTACGGGACTAAATCTAGTTGTATCAAAAGAACTTGAAGAGTATTGAGTATTGGCAACAATTTTTCCGTTTAAAAAATTAAGATCTAGGATAAAATCTTCTGTCAACAAGTTAATATTTAGCTTGTTGGAGATTTGAGATTTAATAAAAGGAATTTTTATAGAATTAATAAATTCCAACAAATTTGAATTGGATATATAAAACGAATAGTCGTCTGTTTTATTTAAAAACTTAGACAAAAGAAAGTTTTTACTATTTGCAGGTTTGGATTGGAAATAAGAATTTATTTTATCTGTTGTAAAATTCTTATCTAATGAAAAACCTACTAAAAAATGAGTACTATTAAATCCAATGGTAAGATTGTACTTTTCAGAAAAACAAATAGTTGGATTTTCTCCTACAAAACCATCTGCAACTAAATAGCTTTTGATAGTTTCTTTAAAAGTATTTTCGTCGGTAACATCTCCTATTAAAAAAGCGGCTGCATTAAATTTATTTTTTTGAGAAACTATAAATAATTTTTGTGGAGAATCTATGTCAAAACCTAAATTTTGACTATTAAAAGAAGTTTTAAAAGCATCAAAAATTATTTGTTGCTCGTAAGGTATATTCTCAATATCATCTAACTCAGATTTGTCTAATATGCTCTTTATATTGATAGAGCTTGCTGCCAATATATTATTTTCAGATAATATAGTATTGTTTACCCATTCATCATTAGAATTATCACAGGAGGTAAAAAATAAAAGTAGATATACAAAAAATAAAACTCTCAAAATCAATTATTAATTGCCTCTATTCCAGGGAGTTGTTTTCCTTCAAGATATTCAAGCATTGCACCTCCACCAGTAGAGACATGACTTACTTTATTACCTAATTTAAAAAGATTAATCGCAGCAACACTATCTCCACCACCTATTAAAGAAAACGCATTGTTTTCAGTGGCCTTAACAATAGAATGGGCGATAGAACCTGTTCCATTTTGGAAATTTGACATTTCAAATACACCCATTGGACCATTCCAAAGAATCAAAGAAGAATTTACGATTACCTCGTTAAATGCCTTAATAGTGTCTGGACCAATATCTAATCCCATTTCATTCTCTGGTATTTGATTAATAGGTCTAACTTGGGAAGACAACTCATTGCTGAATTCTTTACAGCATAAAGAATCTGTAGGAAGATGAATTTGAACTCCTTTATCTTTTGCTTCTTGAAGTATTTCCAAAGCAAGATCTAAATATTGATCTTCTACCAAAGATTTTCCAATAGATCCATTTTGTGCTTTGATAAATGTATAGGCCATTCCACCACCAATTATAAGATGATCTACTTTATTTAGCAACTTAGAAATAATAGTAATTTTAGAAGATACTTTTGCACCACCAACAATGGCCGTTAGAGGATGTAAATTGCTATTTAAAACTTTATCTACAGCAAGAATTTCGTTTTCTATAAGAAAGCCAAACATCTTATCGTTTGGAAAATAATCTGCAATTATAGAAGTTGAAGCATGTGCTCTGTGTGCAGTACCAAAAGCATCGTTTATATATACGTCTGCATGTTTGGCCAATTTCGATGCAAAATCTTTGTCCCCAAGTTTCTCCTCTTTATAAAATCTTAAATTTTCTAGTAAAACAACCGATCCATTTTGAAGGTTTTTGGTAGTCTCTAAAGAACTATCACTGATACAATCAGAAATAAAAATTATTTTTCTTTCTAGAAGTAATTCCAAAGAACCAACTATTTGCTTTAAAGAAAACTCAGGACTTGGTTTATCTTTTGGTCTGCCTAAATGAGACATTAAAATTACACTCCCACCATCGTTAATGATTTTATTAATAGTTGGAATAGCCATTCTTATTCTAGTATCATCTGTGACCACTCCCTGACTATCAATAGGGACATTAAAATCTACTCTTACTAAAGCTCTCTTATTGTTAAAATTGTATTCTTTAAAATTCATATATAAAATTAATAGTCGGCTAAAATACCCGATTAAAAAAGAATTTATACATTCATGATATATATTTTTAAAAAAAAAATAAAATGAAATTAGTTTCTTGGAATTTAAATGGAATTAGAGCCGTAGAAAAAAAAGGTCTTTCTGATATTTTAGAGCACATAAATGCAGATATTATCGGTTTTCAAGAAACTAAAGCTCAGGATGATCAAGTCATAGAAGCTTTAAAAAATGTAACAGGTTATCATATTTATTGTTCAAGTGCAGTTAAAAAAGGATATAGCGGAACAGCAATTTTATCCAAAAAAGAACCTATTGAAGTAACTTACGGTTTGAATATTGAAGAACATGACCAAGAAGGGAGATTAATCTGTGCGGAGTACGATCATTTTTTCTACATAACTACTTATGTGCCAAATAGTGGAAGTGGTTTGCACCGTTTGGACTATAGAGCGAGATGGGATAAGGATCTTTTAAACTTTATTAAAAATAAAGAAAAAGAAAAACCGGTTTTTTTATGTGGTGATTTAAATGTAGCCCACCAACCTATTGATTTAAAAAACCCAAAATCTAACTTTAATAAAACTCCTGGATATACTCAAACGGAAATTGATGGGATGAGTAACTTTATTAACAATGGATACACAGACACTTTTCGTCATTTTTATCCTGATGAAATAAAATACTCTTGGTGGAGTTATAGGTTTAATTCAAGGGCAAAAAATGTCGGTTGGAGACTTGATTATTTTTTAGCTTCTGAAAAAGGTTTAGATATGGTTCAAGATGCATTTATCTTAAACGATGTCATGGGTTCTGATCACTGTCCAGTTGGAATAAAATTAAATTAGATTTGTTTTATCCAGCCTTCTATTAAAAATCTTTCTCTAGCGTTTTCGGCTTCGTTTTTATTTTTATAGAAATCTATAGTTACCCAATATTTATTGGATTTATTGTTGGCTATTATGCTACAATGTTTAAAACCTCTTTTTTTCATTTCTTTTTCTAGTATAACAGCATTGTATTTTTCTTGATAGGTACCAACAATTAAAGCAAATTGATTTTCAGAAACTTTGTTGTCACTAGATGAATTACTAAAAGGAAAAGAATCAGAATTAGAATTTGATTTTTCTGTTTTAAGACTGCTTAGAGGTTTATCATCAATTTCTAATGGTGTTTTAGAATTATTAACTAAAGCAAGTGAGTAATCATTTTTGGAAACTTCTGCCGGCTTGTAAGAAACAAATGATAAAGAACCAAAAACGATAGAACAGGTTAGAAAAAAAACCAACTTTTTATTCACAATTTTAGGAGCATTAGAAGCCTCAAAATGATTGGTATTTTTAGAATTTGCAGTCATTAGTAACATTAAACTATTACTTCCCTTTACTGTAAATTTAAAAAAAAGTTACAATCATTTTAAAAAATAAGGTTGCGATTCTAGTCAAGTACCTCAACAGAAAGATAAATATTTTTCAATGGACGGTTTTTACCATCGGTAATTTGCTTACTAATTTTGTCTACCACAGAAAGTCCAGAAATAACTTCTCCAAAAACAGTATACTCATTATCTAAATGAGGACTCCCTCCTATTTTTCGGTAAATTTTTCGATTGCTTTCAGGGATAGTTATATTGTATTTTATCTCTATTTTGTCCATGTAGCTATCTGTTAAAGGACCTTTTTGGATAATATAAAAATTATAGGGACTAGAAGATAAATTTATTTTGGTAGGATCTTTATAATACTGTTCTTGAACAGCCATAGCAAGAGCACCTCTTTTGTGGATGTTTTTTGGATTAATTTCTGGTGGTACTCTGTACAAGCCTATTTTAGCCATTTTTTGAAGCATGTTGTTTTTGTCGCTATTCCCACCTTGAATCATAAAATTTCTAATTACTCTGTAAAAAATTGTTGAATCAAAAAAATTTCTTTTGGCCAATAAAAGAAAATTGGCGCGATGTAAAGGAGTATTTTTATAGAGTCTTATTTTTATGTCTCCAAGTTCTGTTCTAATTAAGATTTTTTCTTCCTTGTTTTTAATTCCAAAATCTGTTAGTTTTTGCTTTACATTTTGATTGGTTAATAGATTGGATTTTTTAATTACTTTTTTAGTTGTTTTTTTTGCAGTTGAATCAATTTGAATTGGGTTGGAAGACTTTTCGGTGTAGTAATCTTTTGGTGGTTGATTTTCGCAAGAGAAAAGAAAGACCAAGAAAAGAAATAATAGAAAATATTTCATAATACAAGGGTAAGAAAAAGAAATATTATACCTAAAGTAGCAACACTAGAAATTACATAACTAGACAATATATGTACTGTATTGGGTCCCTTAGAAAAAATAGTGATTAAAGGCAGCAAGAGGATGGTGAAATAGAAATAAAAAACCTTGTAAACACAAAAGTTATTCTCAATACTAATTATTTCATTATCTATATTTAATAGCATGTGGGTATTTTGTCTAAAAAGTATACTTTTTTCGGTAGAATAATCTTTAATTTTTGCATTGTTTAGGAATCTAACATCCTCAAGTGAGACTCCAAAATTAAAATTGTTATCATCTACATCCTTAAATTTAAAAACAAGTTTATCAGAGCCCACATCAACATATTTAGTTATTAAATCTACATGAATAGAACTAGTTGGAAGAATTTTAAAGTCCACTAAAATTAAAAATGCAAAACCAATACTAACCCAATTGATTAAATTAATAATCTTTTTACGGCTGGAATTGTGAATTTTATAATATTCCAGTTCCATCATCCTCTCTTCTTTTACTTTTTTATACTGGGCATATTTTCTTGCCCAATCCATTCTTTTTCGTAATTCGTCTTCTGAAGATTTAGATTTTTTACTGTTGGTAGTTTTTTCTGGATAATTAATTCTATAGGAAGATCTTTCATTAGTTAAATAGGCGTATGCCTCATTTACTTCAATAAATAATTGGCTAGCTTGTTTAGATTTATTTTTATCAGGATGGTATTTTTTAGCCAGCTTTCGGTAAGCAATTTTTATTTCAGCTTTGGAAGCAGAAGAAGAAAGACCTAAAGTTTTGTAATAATTCTTAACCATTGTGAATATCTAAACTACAGTATTTCAAAGATGTAGGAAAATTTATTAATGTATATTTCTATATTTGAACAAAAACAAATTTATATATGTCTCATAATTTACTAAAAGGAAAAAAAGGAATCATTTTCGGAGCTTTAAACGATATGTCTATTGCATGGAAAGTTGCAGAAAGAGCACATGAGGAAGGTGCTACATTTACCCTCACCAATGCACCAATAGCAATGAGAATGGGTGCTTTGAATGAATTAGCAGAAAAAACAAATTCACAGATTATTCCGGCTGATGCTACTTCAGTAGAAGATCTTAAAAATTTATTTAGTCAATCTCAAGAAATTCTTGGTGGTAAAATTGATTTTGTTCTACATTCTATTGGTATGTCTCCCAATGTTAGAAAGAAAAAGGACTATACAGACTTAAATTACGAATGGTATAAAAAGACACTAGATGTTTCGGCAATGTCCTTGCACAAAGTTTTAAAAGTAGCTTCTGAGACAGATGCCATCAACGAATGGGGGTCTGTAGTTGCCCTTACTTATATAGCTGCACAAAGAATATTTCCAGACTACAACGATATGGCCGATGCTAAATCTTTGTTAGAATCTATTACAAGAAGTTTTGGTTACCACTACGGAACTTCTAAAAAAGTAAGAGTTAATACCATTTCTCAGTCTCCTACTGTTACCACTGCTGGTAGTGGAGTAAGTGGATTTGATAAGTTTATAGATTTTAGTGAGAACATGAGTCCTTTGGGAAATGCAGGTTCTTTAGACTGCGCCAATTACTGTATTACTATGTTTAGTGATTTGACTAAATATGTAACCATGCAAAATCTATTTCACGATGGAGGATTTTCTTCTACTGGAGTTACTAATGCGGTAATGGATAGATTTGGCGAATAATGGTAGAACAAGTTTACAATGCTTTTTTAGGTTGCAACCAAAAGGTAACTACCGACACGAGAAACATTGCTAAAAACGATCTATTTTTCGCTTTAAAAGGACCTAACTTTAACGGAAATAAATTTGCAGAAAAAGCTTTAGAGCTAGGTGCAAAATATGCGGTAATAGACGAAAAAGAATATTTTATTGAAGGAAAGACATTTCTAGTTGAAAA
>JAYNHP010000025.1:0-19459 GCA_038108155.1 Flavobacteriales bacterium
TGCAAGTACATCCTTAGGTTCTCAAAGGCTTTTATACTACTTGGGTGGAGTTGATGGTTATCTTTGGGCTAATTTTGACCCTACTATACTCCCAGATCCAGACATAAATTTTCAGTTTCAAACAATTGCTTCTCCTATAAGAGGGTTTTACCAAAATGCTAGAAATGGAAATTCATTTATAGCCATAAGTAATGAACTTAGAGTTCCGCTATTTAGTTACTTTTCAAAAAAACCTATAAGCTCTGACTTTTTGGAAAATTTTATGGTAATTGGTTTTGGAGATATTGGATCTGCATGGACTGGCAAAACACCCTATTCAATAGAGAATTCGTTTAATAGCTCAATTATAAATGGACACAATTACACGATAAATATTAAGAGTCAAAAAGAACCCATAATTTATAGCTATGGTTTTGGACTTAGATCTAGAATTTTTGGCTATTACGTAAGATTAGACTGGGGTTATGGTGTTGATGATAAAATTCTAATGCCTTCAATTAAACAACTATCTTTATCTTTAGACTTTTAAGAAAAATATGGATTTAACTACATTTATTACTTTATCACTAATTGGTCTAGCAGCTGGTATTGCAAGCGGATACATTGGAATTGGTGGTGGTATAATAATAATTCCAGCATTAATATATTTTTTAAAACTAGATCAATATCAAGCTCAAGGAGTCTCGCTTGCACTAATGTTGCCACCTATAGGAATATTAGCCTTTTACAATTATTACCAAACTGGGACATTTAATATGGTTGTTGATAATATTGATTATAAAAACTTACTACTTTATTATTCTTTAATAATGGCAGTTTTTTTCATTTTTGGAGGATGGATTGGGTCAAAATTGACTTTTAATACCCCTATTCATATTGTAAAATTAATCTTTGGAGTTTTCATGCTTTATGCCGCTATTAAGTTGATTATTAGTGGTATTCAGCATTACATGAAATGATAGAAAAAGTAAGAAATATTGCAAAAAAATATGTTTTAGAAGCTATTAATATTCGAAAGCATCTTCATGCTCATCCAGAACTTTCTTTCCAAGAATATGAAACTTCTAAATACATTCAATCAATACTAAAAAAACATGATATATCATTTACTACAGGTCATGTTGAGACTGGGATAATAGCAACTATCAAAGGGAAAAATCCAGATACAAAAGAAATATTATTGCGAGCAGATCTAGATGCATTGCCAATTAAAGAAGATAATAATACTGATTACAAGTCTAAAAATGAGGGAATTATGCATGCTTGTGGCCACGACTTTCATAGTGCCTCATTAATTGGAACTGCTTTAATACTTAATGAACTTAAAGAAGATTTCAATGGAACTATAAAATTTGTTTTTCAACCTGGAGAGGAAAAACTTCCTGGAGGTGCAAAATTAATGATAGAAGGTGGTCTTCTTAACAACAAACCTCAGGCTTGTATTGCCCAACATGTATATCCAGATTTACAAGTAGGAAAAGTAGGATTTAGATCCGGATTATATATGGCTTCTGCAGATGAAATTTATATTACCGTTAAAGGAAAAGGTGGACATGCTGCGCTACCGCATCTTTTAAAAGATCCTGTATTAATGGCATCTCAAATTATTACAAATCTTCAACAAATAGTTAGTAGGAATAACAAACCAAATAATCCTTCTGTATTATCCTTTGGCTATGTAAATGCACGGGGAGAAACTAATATAATTCCTGATACGGTTCAAATAAAAGGGACGTTTAGAACATTCGATGAAAAATGGAGATTCTTAGCACATGAAAAAATGAAAAAAATTGCAGGTTCAATTTGTGAAAGTGCCGGTGGTTCGTGTGATTTTGATATAAAAGTAGGATATCCTTTTTTGGTCAATAATGACCAAATAACAAAAACCTCAATTTGTGCAGCAGAAAAATATTTAGGGAAAGAAAATGTAATAACCCTTGATTTAAGAATGACGTCTGAAGATTTTGCTTACATAAGTCAAGCTTCTCCTTCCTGCTTTTACAGAATTGGCACAAGTGATGGGAAAACTACTAAAAGATTACACACTCCAACATTTGATATTGACGAAAAAGTATTTTCAATTTCATCTGGGTTAATGGCCTATATTGCTCTAGAGCAAATAAGTAAATAATATAAATAAACTTCGCCAATTTATAGTTTTAATTTATTTATATTAGAGTATTAAGAATTCGTAAAATGAATATTGCTAAAACCGATTTAAAAGCATCCCTGTTAAAATACTTTGGATTTGATTCTTTTAAAGGAGAACAAGAAATGATTATTTCCAGTCTCCTTGATGGCAAAAATACTTTTGTCATAATGCCTACTGGTGGTGGTAAGTCTCTTTGTTATCAACTTCCTGCTCTAATTTCTGATGGTACAGCTATTGTTGTTTCTCCATTAATTGCTTTAATGAAAAACCAAGTAGATGCAATAAGACAAGTTAGTGATAATGACGGTGTTGCTCATTTTTTAAATTCTTCATTAAACAAAGGGGAAATAAACAAAGTTAAAAATGACGTAATTTCTGGTACAACTAAACTTTTATACGTAGCCCCTGAATCCTTAACTAAAAAAGAAAATATTGACTTTTTAAAAAATATAAAAATTTCATTTTTTGCAATTGATGAGGCACATTGTATTTCTGAGTGGGGCCATGATTTTAGACCAGAATACAGAAGGTTAAAGCCAATTATAAAGTCAATAGAAGATGTTCCAATTATTGCTCTTACAGCTACTGCTACCCCTAAAGTACAAACTGATATTCAAAAGAACTTAGAAATGACTGATGCTATTGTTTTCAAAGCATCTTTTAACAGAGACAACTTGTTCTACGAAGTAAAACCTAAGAAAAATGTTCAAAAAGAAATTATTAGATTTATTAAAACTAGAATAGGAAAATCAGGAATAATTTACTGTTTAAGCAGAAAAAAAGTAGAAGAAATTGCTCAACTATTACAAGTTAACTCAATATCTGCTTTGCCCTACCATGCTGGACTAGACCCCAATACCAGAGCAAAACATCAAGACATGTTTTTAATGGAAGAATGCGATGTAATTGTTGCAACTATTGCTTTTGGAATGGGAATTGATAAACCCGATGTTAGATTTGTTATTCATCACGATATACCTAAATCATTAGAAAGTTATTATCAAGAAACGGGAAGAGCTGGTAGAGATGGTGGTGAAGGACATTGTCTAGCTTTTTACAGTTATAAAGACATTGAAAAACTTGAAAACTTTTTACATGGGAAACCATTGGCGGAACAAGAAATAGGTCATCAATTACTTCAAGAAGTAGTAGCATATTCCGAGACAAGTATTAACCGAAGAAAATTTCTTCTACACTATTTTGGTGAAGATTTTGATGATATTAATGGTCCTGGGGCTAACATGTGCGATAACTCTCAAAATCCAAAAGAAAAAATTAAAGGTAAAAAATATGTTAAACTGGCACTAGATTGTGTGAAATCCGTAAATGGAAAACACAAAGTGAAATACTTTGCAAATATATTAGTGGGTAATAATAATGCAGAAATTAAAACCTATAAAGGCAATGAATCTCCCTTCTTTAGTAGCGGAGCTGAAGAAGATGTGCATTTCTGGCATGCTGTTTTTAGACAAATTGTAGTCCTTGGGTTTGTAAAAAAAGAAATTGAGACTTATGGAACATTAATATTGACCGAAAAAGGAGAAGAATTTATAAATAACCCTAAAGAGATTGATCTTATTAAAGAACATGACTTTAGCGATACAGACGATAAAGATATAATTCTAAATCAAAAAGCTGGTGGTGGTGCATTGGATGAAAAACTTTTTAAAATGCTTAAAGATCTTAGAAAAAGTATAGCTCTTAAAAAAAACATACCTCCATTTGTGATTTTCCAAGACCCATCTATGGAAGAAATGACTATGCAATATCCAATTAATTTTGAAGAACTTCAGAAAATTAGCGGTGTTGGAATTGGTAAAGCTCAGAGATATGGCACCCCTTTTATTGAACTTATTAAAAAATATGTAGAAGAAAATAATATAGAGAGAGTACAAGACTTTATTATGAAAAGTATTGTTAATAAAAGT
Source organism: Flavobacteriales bacterium (assembly GCA_038108155.1). GTDB lineage: Bacteria > Bacteroidota > Bacteroidia > Flavobacteriales_D > Parvicellaceae > MED-G20. The sequence continues at coordinate 4,081 of JAYNHP010000025.1, forward strand.
GGTAAAAAGGTAAATATTATAACCAATATTGATCGAAAACTTCCTTTAGAAGATATTGCTAAAAGTCAAAATAAAAAAATTGAAGAGCTTATTTTAGAAATTGAAAATATTGTATCATCTGGGACTAAAATTAATATTGATTATTATCTAAATAATATAATTGATGAAGATGCTCAAAAAGAAATTTACGACTACTTTTTAGAAGATGCCGAATCGGATGATATTAGCAAGGCTTATGAAGAATTTGATGGCGACTATAGTGAAGATGAACTTAGGTTAATGAAAATTAAGTTCATGAGTGAAATGGCTAATTAAAAATTTTTAATTTATATCTTTTTTCAAATCCCTCTATTCCGGATAACCCACCTGAATGTAAAGCAATAACTTTTTTGCTCTCTAATTTCTTGTTTTTTTTAAGTTGATCTACTAGAGCAAAAAACATCTTCCCAGAATAAATTGGATCTGTCATAAGCCCTGTTATTTTATAAAATTCTCGCATGAATAGTATTAGTTCTTCACTGTATTTGGCATAACCACCAAAATGATAATCATGGTTTAAAATCCAATTTTTTGAAAAAGGTTTTTTTAATTCAGTTTCAAATTTTTTTGTAATATTTTCTCCAATTTTCGAAGCCCCTTTCAGAACAACTATTCCAAAGCAAGATTGAGATTTATTTAAGGAGGAAACAATCCCAGAAAAAGTTGCTCCTGTCCCCACCTCGCAAAAGATGTAGTCAAAATCATTTTCGATTTCATTGACTATTTTTTGACAGCCTTTTATTCCGTAAAAATTAGACCCTCCTTCTGGAATGAAAAAAAAATCATTGTACTTTTCTTTACAAAAATTTTCAATCCATTTTGGATTTTTATAATCATTTCTGTTTAAATATTCAATTATTGCACCATAGGAGTCGCATTTCTTTAAAATATCATTCAAGGGACTGTATTGCTCACCTCTAACAAGAAGAACACATTTTATTGAATTTACCTTACATAGATACGAAAGGGCTAAAATATGAGAGGAATAAGCTCCTCCAATAGAAACAATTCCTTTTTTAGAAATAGAATCAAAATATTTTAAATTGTATTTTAATTTTCTCCACTTATTTCCTGATATAATGGGATGGATCAAATCATCTCTTTTTACGTAGACTTGATTTTTAATTCCGTAGTAAGAAAGATCTAGCTTTTGTAATGGAGAATAGTTAAAATCCATAATTTTTATGGGCGGGCGACATGAATTATTTCTAAAACTGTTCTAAAGGCAACACTTTTATTGGCATACTTATCTTGGTATTTTTTTTGTAGTTGGTATGCAAATTGTGATTGATACAGATTATAATCTTCCCAAGAAGATAATAAATATTGAATACTATAAGAAAGTCCACCATCTTCCTCAGCATGTATCTTAGCAATTTTATTTTCTATAAATAAACCAGTTGACAAAACATCAGGAATATGTACATCCTTCATCCAAATAAGCCATTCTTGGTGAATATCGTGGTCAATATTTACGGTAATATTATATAAAATCATCCTGAATCTTTTTCAATTTTCTCATTAGTATTTCCTGCTAGTTTTCTAAATCTTTTTCTAGATTCAGCAGCATATAAACTCCCTTTGTGGTCAAAAAGAATAGTCTTATAATATTTCTTTGCTTGTTCAAAGTCTTTAATCTTTTCTTCATAAATTGAAGCAATTAAAAATAAAGAATTATCAAGTAAAATAGAATTAGGATAATTGTCAACAAGCAGTTTGAAATAATCGACAGCTTTTAGGTAATTGTGTTTTTTTAAATCAATTTTTGCTTTTCTAAAAATAATTTCATCATTTAAAGAGTGATTTTTAAAATTGTTTAGTACAGAATCATATAAAATATTTGCTTTCGAAAATTGTTGTTGATAGGAAAGCATATCGGCATAAGAAAATAATTTCATGGCAACTTCTGATGTGTCCATATTGTAATTATCTGAAATTAATACAGAAAGCTCTAAGGCATCATTGGCTATTAGCTTGGAGGTGGATGCTTTTAAAACTTTAAGTTGTGCTTGGCACCAATCGTACTCACCAGAAAAATAATATACTTGAGCATTTTTAAATTTTGCCAAATGTCCTAGCTGGTCGTCTTTAAATTGTTTTTCAATCTGAAGATACATTAAGGAGGCTTCCCAAATTTTGTCTTCCAATACAAGAATATTGGCTAGTTTCAATTTTGCATTTCCTTTTTGTTTTTCTTTTAATCTTGGTATTTGAATTGCATTATTTAAATGTTTCTTTGCGGAACTAATATCCCCTAAATAAAAAGCCTCTATTTCCGAAAGATCTAGAAGTAAATTATACTTTCTTAAAGAATTATTATAAACATTTTTTGAATTATTTAGCTGGGATAATATTAAAAGATAATTGGCTTTTAGTTCCTCTAGTTCTTCTGGAATAATTTGACTACCATAAAGAATCTTGCTTTTTAAAGCAAAGAGTTTTTTGTTTTTTGCTTCAAACTTATATTCTAAAGAATTACTTATAAGAATAACATCATCAAAGCATTTGACGGCAACTTTAAAATCTTGGTTATTGAGCGCCGTATTCCCTAACTCAAGTAGCTTAGAGCCGTTTTTATTTAATTTTTTATCCAATGCTTTAATTTGTGTATATGCATTTTCATAATCGTTATTTAGCATGTAAAACCAGGCTAATAATTCGATATAGACTATTTTTTTTGGATTTGCTTGAATTTTTTCAATGATGGACTGTCTTAGTATTTCTTTCTCCTTTAAATTATTTTGAAAATCTATGCTGTTAACTAAGCCATTCTGGACGTTTTGAAGAAACTTGTTATTAAAATCTAACATCTCAAAAAAAGTATTAATCATTTTACTGGGTTGATTAGTCTTATTATAAATAAGGGCAATCTTAGAGTGAAATGCGAAAGGATTTTGAAGATTTTTAGATTCGAAATTTAAATATACTTCAAGTGCTTTTTTTAAATTTCCTATTTTCTCAAAAGCTAATCCTAAATCAAAAGCGTTGTCATATAAAGTCTCTTCATTTATTTGCTCAATAGCTTTATCAAAAACTTGATTTTTCTTATCAATTCTATCAACAAGACCATAAATGACTCCCAAATCTACTAAGAATTTTAACTTATTAGGATTCTCTTTGATTAGGGCTTTACTTAATTTTTCAGCTTCTTTAAACTTATTGAGTTCTATGAGAGTCGATTTGTAATTTTCATAAATCTTAAGTCTTTGTTCTGGGTCTTTAAATATTTTCTCATAATAAAGTGCTGCTTTTTCATAATCGCTATCTAAGTAATATTTTTTAGCTAATTGAAAATCGATAGTAGTAACCTGTGAGAAAAAACTTGAGGCAGATACTATTGTTAATATTATTATAAAAAGATATTTAAATCTCATTTTTAGAACATTCTTTTTCTGCAAAATTCTTTATTGGCAAATACAGACTATCATTTGTGGATATCACAAAGTCATATAAGTTAAGAATGTCTAAAAGATCATCAGATATTTTTTGGAGATTTTTTTCTTCCATTTCTATATAAAATAATATTGAATCTGAAGGAATCAAATTATTTGAAAGATCTAATTTTAACATCTTGATTTGATTAATTTCAGTTTCTAAGTTTCTTTTTGTTAAATCATAGTTAGTCAAAAGATTAGGACATGCTTTTTTTAGACCTTTGTAATTATTCATTCTCCTAGCAAACTCATTTTCAATAGTACTAACACACTTTTTAACCAAATCAATATTGTCTTGGTATTTTGAAAATGCATTTTCCACATGGACAGTATTTATTTCATTGATGCTTTTCTGCAAAAAAAATGATTTTGAAAGTAGTTCATTGGCCTGTTTTTCTCCCTGTTTAGAACACCCAATCAATACAAATAATATAAAAATTAATTTAATATATTTCATAAAAATCATATGGAATCAAAGCCGGTGTAAGGTCTTAAGACTTCTGGAATATTAATACCATCTTCTGTTTGATTTATTTCAAGTAAAGACGCCATAATTCTAGGAAGTGCTAGTGCACTACCATTTAGTGTGTGAGCTAATTCTATAGCCTTGTTTTGATCTCTGTAGCGTAATTTTAATCTATTAGACTGGAAGGTTTCAAAATTAGAAATTGAGCTAACCTCGAGCCATTTGTCTTGACCTACAGAATAGGTTTCTAAGTCATAAGTCAAAGCAGAAGTAAATCCTAAATCTCCTCCACAAAGTCTTAATTTCCTGTAAGGCAAGTCTAATTTCTTTATTAGACTCTCTACATAAACAACCATATTGTCTAAAGTTTGATAACTTTCAGACGGGGTTGTTATTTGGACTATCTCCACTTTATCAAATTGGTGCAATCTATTTAACCCTCTAACATCTTTTCCGTAAGAACCCGCTTCCCGTCTAAAGCACGGAGTATATCCTATGTGTTTTACAGGCAAATCTTTTTCTTCTAGGATTACATCTCTATAAATATTGGTAATAGGAACTTCAGCTGTAGGAATCAAGTACAAATCATCTAATGAGGCATGGTACATCTGGCCTTCTTTATCTGGAAGCTGCCCAGTTCCATAACCTGAGGATTCATTGACAAGGTGAGGAACTGAAAGTTCTTGATATCCTATCTTATTACCTTCGTTTAAAAAAAACTGGATTAATGCTCTCTGCAAAATAGCCCCTTTCCCTTTGTAAATTGGGAAACCAGCTCCAGTTACTTTTACACCAAGCTCAAAATCAATTAAATCATATTTTTTACATAGTTCCCAGTGAGGAAGAAGACTGTCATTTTTTAAACTTTCTATTGAAGAAGAGAAAATTATTTCATTGTCATTTTCAGATTTACCGGGGGGAACTAATTCATGGGGTTTATTGGGTATTTGATAGAGTAGTTCAAGAATTGATTGGTCTAAATCTTCAAAACTTTGTCTTAATTTTTTAATATTTTCTTTTAAAACTGTTGTTTCTTTTTTTAAAATATTGGCTTTTTCAATAGATCCTTTTTTAAACTGCTCTCCAATTTGAGAAGATAAAACATTCATATTGGCAGACATCTCATCTAAATGCTTTTGGGTATCTCTTTTTTTTAAGTCAAGATTATAAATCTTGTTTATCTGATCACTAACATCAACTTTTCTTACTTCTAAAATATTTTTAATAATAGAGTCTTTATCGGTTCGTATTTTTTGAATCTGCAACATTGTAAACAGTTATTTAGAGTAAAAATATCAAAATTTATAGAGGAATTAAAAGTTATAAAAAAAGCGCTATAAAAGCGCTTTTAAAAAAAAATTTTTAGTGACTAAACGCTCAATTTTCTAATTGAGTAACCGAAACGTAAGATTTGTTTTTGGCTTTTTTTGTAAACTCTACAATACCATCTTTAAGAGCAAATAATGTATGGTCTTTACCAATACCAACATTTTCACCTGGGTAATGTTTGGTCCCTCTTTGTCTTACGATGATATTACCAGCTATTGCTAGTTGGCCTCCAAAAATCTTTACACCAAGACGTTTTGATTCTGATTCTCTTCCGTTATTTGAGCTTCCTGCTCCTTTTTTATGTGCCATAATGAATGAATTAAAAAATTAATTTTCTTTTTTTGTTTTAGAAGCTACAGCTGGTTTGGACTTAGCTGCGGCTTTTTTAGGAGCTGCCTTTTTAGGCGCTGCTTTTTTAGTTTCTACTTTAGCCTCGGACTTAGATGCCGCCTTTTTAGGCGCTGCTTTAGTTTCAGACTTAGGAGCTGCCTTTTTAGGCGCTGCTTTTTTCCCAATATCTTGGACTGTTATTTCAGTTAACCTTTGTCTATGACCATTTTTAACTTTATAACCTTTTCTTCTTTTCTTCTTGAAGACGATTACTTTATCTCCTAAAAGATGTTGTTCAATTTTTGCAGTTACTTGAACACCGTTTACAGCTGGGGCGCCTACTGATACTTTACCGTTATCATCTAGTAAAAGAACATTTTCAAAAGTTACTTTTGATCCTGGTTTTCCTTCTAATTGATGTACGAAATACTTTTGGTCTTTTTCAACTTTAAATTGTTGCCCTGCTATTTCTACAATCGCATACATAAATTAATAATTTAATTTGTTTACTTATTTAAGGGTGGCAAATGTAACTACTTTTATTTACTTCTCACAATTTGAACTTAATAAATACACCTGAATTATTGAGTTGATGGTTATATGTTTGGTAAATTTAGAAGAATTTTGAATTCTCACTCTTAAAGAATTAAATATAAATAGCCAGTTAATGAAAGAAGAGCTACCAAAAAAATATTACGAAAAATTAGAGTTAAATGAATTTAAATTAAACTCTCTTTTAGAGATAACAAAAGCGATAAATAATAATTTATCCATTGATGACATTTTAAAGATTTTTGAATACATTCTTAGAGAGCAACTAGGGATTAGTAAATTGATTCTATATGCTAATGATAGTGAAAAATGGAATTGCATACTTCATTTTGGGAGTAAAGGACTTAATAAAAAAATAAATGTAGAAGAAGAACTAACGCATATTAAGGATATAACAGTAATAGAATCTTCATCAATTAAAACACTAAATTCATTTGATATTGTTATTCCAATTTTTCATAAAAAAATAGCTCTTGCCTATTTATTAATTGGGGATTTAGAAGATAATAATATTGCTATAAACCCAGGAATTAAGCACATGCCATTTATTCAAACGCTAGCAAGTATTATCGTTGTAGCTATTGAAAATAAAAGATACTCCAAAGAACTCCTCAAACAAGAAGTTAATAAGAAAGAAATGGAACTTGCTGCAGAAATGCAAAAACTACTTTTTCCAATAAATCTTCCAAGCAATGAATCTTTTGATATTGCAGCTAGGTATGAATCTAAACATTTAGTAGGTGGAGATTATTATGACTTTATTTTTCTAAACGAAAATGAATGTTTTTTATGTATTGCAGATGTTTCAGGGAAAGGAATGTCTGCCGCTTTGCTAATGAGTCATTTCCAAGCAAAGCTTCATGCAAATATTAAGTATAACTATAAAAATATAACCTTAACAAAACTTATCGAAGATTTAAATCAAGATGTAAATAATGCTGCTAAAGGTGAGAAATTTATTACTTTTTTTGCAGGACACTACAATAAAAAGAACAAAATACTACAATATATTAATGCTGGTCACAACTATCCATTGCTAATTAATAAAACAAAAACTACATTTTTAAATAAAGGATGTATTGGCCTTGGAATGTTAGAGAAAATACCAAAAATTGAAGTAAGTAAAATTCAATTTCAGCAAGACACTGTGCTTGTTTGTTATACGGACGGATTGGTTGAGTTAGAAAATAATAATGGAGTCCCCTTCGAAACTGATAATCTAATTGAAGTGGTTGAAAACAATTTCAATTTAAATATGAACGAACTAGATCAAAAAATATTTGAAAAACTAGATGATTTTAAAGGTGATCAAGAGATTCTTGACGATACAGCTGTAATGAGTTGTAAATTTTTTATTTAGTTAACCAAGCATTTTTATAGTTCTCTTTAAAGAATCTATAAAAAAATCAATCTCACTTTTATTATTGTAAAAAGCAAAGCTAGCTCTTGCTGTTCCGGGAATATTAAAAAAATTCATAAGTGGTTGAGTGCAATGGTGTCCAGTTCTAATAGCAATTCCTAATTGGTCTAATAAAGTACCTATATCAAAAGGATGAATTCCATCGACTGTAAATGAAATAACGCTTGCTTTATTTTGAGCATTGCCAAAAATATTTAATTTATTAATTTTAGAAATAGATTCTTGAGCATATATCAGCAATTCATCTTCAATTTCTGAAATCTTATCTATCCCTATATTGTTCACATATTTTAATGCTGTTTTCAACCCAATTACACCTGCAATATTAGGAGTTCCCGCTTCGAATTTGTGAGGATATGTATTATAAGTTGTTTTTTCAAAAGAAACTTCTTTTATCATATCACCACCCCCCTGGTAGGGCTTCATCTCCTCAAATCTATCTTTTTTAACATAAAGAATTCCCACTCCTGTGGGCGCGAAAATCTTATGGCCACTAAAGACCAAAAAGTCACAATCTAAATGATTTACGTCCACTTTAAAATGAGGAATGGATTGAGCTGCATCAATTAAAATTTTACAATTATTTTCTTTGGCAATATTAGTTATCTCTTTAACAGGATTTATCGTCCCTAAAGTGTTTGAAACATGAGTTACCGCAATAAGTTTAGTTCTATAACTTATTAATTTTTTAAGCTCATCCATGAGTATTTCTCCGGCAGTATTTATCGGACATACCACAAGCTTGGCACCTAACTTCTCGCACAACATTTGCCAAGGAACAATATTGCTATGGTGCTCCATAGTAGTAATTAATATCTCATCGTCCTTTTGCAATTGGTTTTCTGCCCAAGCGCTTGCAACAATGTTTATTCCATCTGTTGTACCTTTTGTGAAAATAATTTGTTCTGGAGTTTCGGAGCCTATAAAATCTCCAACTATTTTTCTAGTTTCTTCATATTCGCTGGTTGCTTTTTGGCTTAGTTCATGAACGCCTCTATGGACATTGGAATTAATGTTTTGATAGTATTTACTTAACGCTTCAATTACACAATTTGGTTTTTGAGAAGTAGCAGCATTATCAAAGTAAATTAATGGATTGCCATTAATAGTACTTTTTAATATAGGAAAGTCTTTTTGAAAGTCCATTTTGTAAAATTAGTTTAAATATAGGACAGTATAATAAATGAATAAATTTTGATTAACTAATTTAAAGATGGGATTTGGTAACAAATTAAAATATTGCTATTTATAACTGTAATAAGTTCTTTAGAATTGTCGTTATTTATATTTCCTATACAAGACATTTTGGAAGCCCTAAACAAGTTGGGGTTAATATTGTACTTACTATCAATTAATTGAATCTCATTGGTGTTTTTATTTAAGATAGCAATGAAATTATCAAATCTTTTACCATGTAAAATATCGTAAGGATAATAAAACTGAAAATCAAACTCTTCTTTACTTTGATCAACTATTTTAAGTCTTTCTTTTTGTTTTAAACAATAATTTAATTTGTTAAACTTTTGATTAGCAAAAATATTCCATGAATTTTCATTGGACTTTATGCTATCTGGTATAGAATAAATTTCTTTACAAGTCTTTCCTAAAACCAATTTAGAAACCCCTCTAAATGTGTCTTCAAAAACGATAGATGTTGAATCAATAACAAAAGATTTATCAATAGCAAAATCACTTTCAGAGGACAAGAAAACTTTGTTCTTAACAGTATAACGCTCTCCCCCTCTTCGATTATGCAACCTAATGACTCCATTGTTTTGAATGGATAAAATGTAATCTAAACCATTAATTGCAAAATGTTTTAATTGCCTATTAATAATCGAACTTGTTTCTGGTTGAACCCACCCAGTAACATGTTTTCCAGAAATATTATAATTATGTATTTTATTATCATCTCCTGCAATTAAAAATCTATAGTCTTTATTATTATCGTAGTCAAAAATTGATACTGGATTAGATGCCAAATAGTTAAATTTTATTGGAAACCCATCTATTTCGTTACCTAGAATATCAATAACATGGAGTTTAGATTTAGTATTAAAGACCATTTGGAATTTATTATTTTGGTAGGAATCAATCTGAGAAATACCTCCTAATATTTTTCCCTCAAGATTTTTAGACCATTTCACTTTTCCTCCTGCACTTATTAAATAAATGGTATTTTCTTGATCTTGAACAATAATATCTTTGGTGCCGGACCTATGGTTATTTAATGCATACGGTCCCCAGGTTAATGTCGGAATATTAACTTTCCATAGAATTTTTTTATCTATTTTTTTAGGATAAAACTTCTTAAGGGACACTCCATGATGTGCTCTATTGTTGTAATTATTAATCCCCCAACTTATTCCTCCAATAGATTTAAAGATATTATGAATAGTATTGTCAAAATCGTTTTGGGATAGAGCAATTTTTTTTAATAGTTCTAGTTGTGATTTATAAGAAAAATGGGAATGTTCTTGATCAAATTCAGAATTTTTATTTTCACTAAAGATTGCGGGATTCATATCTTCGGAGTTCATTTGTGAAAGCTTGTAATCGAATTCTTTCTTGGCTTCCAGATTAGCAATTAAAAGAAACTGATCAATTTGAAACCCATATCTATTTTTAAAACTTAAATGAGGAAAATATAACTTTAATAAGTTAGAGTCAATTACACTATAATCATTTTCTAATTTAGAGAACTTCAGAGTGTCTAAAAAAAATAATTTTGACAACTCATTAACCCCTAAGTTTTCTGATTGACTTTCAAGAATTAATATTTCATGTTCTTTTTCTTGAATTAAATCTTGAAATTTTAATTCTAAGGATTTAAATGCCAATTGGTGATTTAAAGAATCTGTTTGGATAGTAAATATATTCTTAGAAATAAAATCAACATCTTCTGGAATCCAATCTTTAAATCCATAGTACTCAGGAGAAGGAAGTGACATTGAAGTATCGTGGTTGGTAACACCCACAATTTTTATGTCATTGGGCGAATAATTAATATCAAATTGGAACCATTCATTAGAATGTAGCTCGGACAATAAATCACGGCTTTTATATGAGTCAGAAATAGAATCTAATAAGGCTTTGAAATTATCTACATTCATAAAACAAGAAATATTAGACATTTCACTAGAGAATTTCATTTTCTCAGAAAAGTCATTGGCCGTTTCTTTTTCTTCAGAATAGCTGTAGTTGTTCTTAAATTCATCAATTAAACTATTAGAATTAGAAATAATTAAAAAAGGATATGAAATATCAAAGAAATAAGAATCAATAAAATTGGAATCTAAATCATATATTTTATCTTGTTTTTCTGTGAAATTTTTAGCAATAATCCACGAAATTTTATTGTCTTGATTATAAAAAGAAATATTGGTGAAACCTTCGCTAAATATTTCATTATAATTTGAGTCTTTAATCAACGAATTAATTTCCTTAATCAGTTCTCCATATTGATTATTTTTGGAAACTTCCTCAAATTTGGACCAAATCATACTAGTTTCAAAAAAATGATGTAAGGTCTTTGAAAACTCATTGACCTCAACGAAAAGAATAGGGTTTGCAGGAAAGTATTTTTGAGGTTCTTGATAAACCTTGCTTTGTTCACCTAACCTTTGAAATATATTAAATACAAGAAAAGATAAAATAGATATAAGTAACAAAAAGAATAATAATCTTTTAAGCATGAATCAAAAATAAAGATTTGAAAACCAGAAAATGTAAAAACAAATTTTATGTTTAAACATTAAAATGTCAGCTTAGTTAAGACTTTTTAGAAAAGATTAAATATTTGTTAATCAGTTGATTTAAAATTTGAAAGCCCCCAAAGAGAAGAGCAGAAAAAATAATACTGCTTAACAAAGTATATTTATAAAAGGGAATCCCCATTGACAGACACAATGCAAGACCACTTAAATCACTTGAGTAAAAACCACCCATCATCCAAACAGCAGAGTTAGTTATTAAGAAGAAAACCAAAGAAGACAAAACAGAATAAATAATTACATTTTTACTACTTGAAGTCTTCATTTTTATACCCATAATAACAGTAAGGGCAAAAGATAGATATACCGCCCACATTAAAGAATGAAACCCAACAAAGTAGTCAGAAACTAGAATACATACAATTGGAATAAGAAGGGCCAATTTTTTATTAGATAAATAAAATCCTGAAAATAGTGCAACTGAAGCAATTGGCGAAAAATTGGGAATATTGGTTAATAAAATATTGGACAATGCCGTTACAATAATTAGGCTAAATATTAGTATGTATTTGTTGCTCTTCAAATTTTTTATTTCTTCAAATTTAATTAAAAATTAGACATTTAATATAATGTTTAAAGATCATTTTTAAGTTCAAAATTACATGAATTAGCAGAAATTTATTGAAGTAATTCATAATTCAATGTGGATAGAATATTTTTTGGACTCTAAGACTTTGAATTTTAAAAAAGAAATTTACATAAAATTAGAAGATGAAGAAAGGTGATTATCAGTATGGATTATTCCCTCTAAGAATATTTTTATTTCCTGGAGAGCAAACAACTCTTCATATTTTTGAACCTAGATATCTACAATTAGTTACTGAATGTCTAAGTAGTGGAGAATACTTTGGAATTCCATACCAAGGTAGAACAACTCTAAGTGAATTAGGTTCTTTGGTAAAAGTAGTTCAGATTTTAAAAAAATACGATAGTGGAGATTTAGATGTTTTAGTTGAGTGTAAGTCAAACTTTAAAATTCATCACTTTCAAAATAAAAACGAACATAAGCTATACCCTATTGGTTCGCTTTCAAAAATCAAGAAAAGTATTTTTAAACCCTCTGAAGAATTAGAAAAATATGCTTCTAAATATTTGGCCCATTTGCTAGATAATTCTAAAGAATCTAAATCGGATGAATTAGTATCTCTTAATAACTTAGTTAATTTGGTAAATCTTTCTGACGAGGATAAAATAAAATTTATAGGGTTTTCGGAACTTAAAAAAAATGAGTTCCTGATTAAGAAATTTAAATTCATGATGATTTTACTATCTCAAGAAAAAATGGTAGATCAAAATTTCTATCTCAACTAAAATTCTTATTAATAGCATTTAAAAGCAGGTCTTTCACTTTTAAAGCAGACATATCCCAAGAAAATTTTTCAGCTTGAAGAAGTGCTTTTTTAATTAGCTCTTGATTATTTTCCATAGCCTTTTCCATACCCATAGAAATACTATCTTCATTAAAAGGATCAACATAAATTACAGAATCACCTCCAACTTCAGGTATACTTGTCAAATTACTAGTAACTACCGGAACTCCTGAAAGCATCCCTTCTAAGACAGGGAGACCAAAGCCTTCGAAATACGAAACATATATTAATGCAGAACTTGATGCAAGCCAGTTTGCTAATTCAGGACCTGACTTTCTGCCTAAAAATCTAACATTTTTTAAAAGCCCTTCCAAATTTAATTGGTTCTTCCACATATCAGTTCCTACAATAATCAAATCCATTCTATTTAAAGAATTAAACTTTTTAAATCCTCTTAGCATTCTCTCAATATTTTTTCTTTTATGTAAAGACCCTACATATATAAAAAAAGGTCTATTGAAATTATTTTTCTCAATAAAAACTTTCTTTTGGTTGTCATTTAAAGGTCTAAAGGCATCATTTCCACCATTAAATATTACATCGATTTTTTTAGGACTAATTCCATAATTTTTGATGATGTCTGTTTTTGAAAAATTAGAAACAGTAATTATTTTTTCTGCTTTTTCAGCAAATAATGGCATATATTTTTGATAATACTGAAATACATTTTTGGGCAAATCTTCTGGGTAATGCTCAAAATTCAAATCGTGAATTACCCCAATTTGAGGAATAAGTGAATTTAAAGAGATAAATCCATCTGGTGAGAAAAAGAGATCTATTTTATACTTTTTAAAATTTCTTGGAAGTATATAATTAAACCAAATTCTAAATAAAATTGGATGTCGTGCAGGTGGATTGAGAATAATGTTAAAGACATTATCTCCTGAAATCAAAAAATCGGTTTTTCTATCGTAAAAAAAGAAAAACTTATGTTTTGGCATCAACAAAATTAGCCTACTTAGAATTTCAAAGCTATACCAGCCAATCCCTTCTAATCTTCCTTTTAATAAATGCCTTGCATTGATTCCAATATTCATATTTAAAATTGAGAAATAAAATCAGGTGTTAAATTATAAAAATAATAACTTAGTAGACGTGAAAAAAATTACACTATTCTCAGTTTTTTTATTCGTTTTAAGTTCTTGTGCAAATAAAATTCCATTGAATTCTTTTGAGCAAGAAGTTCCCAAAATAGCTCCTGTCTACAGCAATATCGACCATTGGGCTGCGCATCCTGAAAAAAGTGATTATTTAGATTTAAAACCAAAAAACCTTTTAAACGATACGCTAAGTTTAGACTCTGTAGATGTCTTTTATGTCTATCCAACTTTATATTTTGATGGCTTTGATTGGAATGCAGATTTTAGCAATAAAAAATTAAATAAAAAGATTAAGGATTTGGCACTTAAGAACCAAGTTTCTGTTTTTTCAGGGCTGGCAAACATATATTCTCCATACTACAGGCAAATGCATTTTCAAGGCTACAAGGATAATATAAATGGACTAAAAGCTTTTGATTTTGCTTATCAAGACGTTGAAAATGCCTTTAAATATTACTTAAAAAACTTCAATAATGGGAATAGAATAGTTTTGGCAGGTCACAGCCAAGGAACCCACCATTTGCAAAAATTATTAAATGAATATATATTACTAAACAATTCTATTTTAAAAAAAATTGATCTCTGTTATTTCGTAGGGGATGTTTTCATAGAAAACTTTGCTACAGATGGCTATCCTATTTGTGAATCTCCAACAGATTTAAACTGCTATCTCTCATGGAATTCTTTTCCCTATGGAACATCATACCCACATAAAAAGAATGATTTTGTTTCAACAACCAATCCAATAACTTGGAGAAATAATGAAGCTGCGAGTCTATATAATATGCACAAAGGAATTTTGTTTAATAATTATAAAATAATGAGAGGTGGCAATAAGTTAAAGCATGAAAAAATATTAAGCGCAAAAGTTGATAATGGATTATTATGGGTTGAAATAGAGAATTTTCCTCTTTTTAGTTTGTACAATAAATTTTTAAAAGGAAATTACCATGCTTTAGATTACAATTTATTTTGGATGAATATTCGTGAAAACTTTTACCTAAGAATGCATAAAAAATAACCATGTTTTACAAACTTAATTTTTATCAAAAAGTAATTACTCTTTGCCTATTATATGCTATTGTTTTTTCAATTTCATTTTACTTATTTAAGTTTTCATTACAAGCAATTAAAAGCTGGGAAATTATACTATTTAACTTTTTACAAGTTTGGGACTTAATGTTGGTTGGGTTTTTATTTTTTCAAACATTTAAATATGTTAGAATGCCTAATAATTTTTATTTGCAAAGGAAGTATGAAACCAAAAAATATTTCAAATATTTGGGGGTTAATATATTTAGACTTTTACTTATAAATTCTTTTTTTAGGCACCTAAATAATCGAGTTTATCTAAAGGGAAGGGCAAAGGAGTATATTTTTACATTTATTGAAGAAACCAAACAATCTGAAACTTCTCATATAATTTCGGGAATATTTCCATTATCTATTCAGCTATTGTATCTAAAATATGGGCTAATCGAGCACTTTATATGGTTAAGTATTTTTAATATTATTTTCAACCTTTACCCTTTTTTATTGCAACGTATGAATAGGTTTAATATGCTC
>JAYNHP010000025.1:19559-27580 GCA_038108155.1 Flavobacteriales bacterium
AAGAATTTACTTCTACCCAAATTTCATTTTTTCGATTAATCAATTGATAAGGAGGTTGATAGACTGCAATCATAAAATCATTATTGTGTGCAATATTGTTTTTTTTTAGAATATTCAATAATTCTAAATGTTTAACTGCACAATTTTTTTCATTGGCGAATCCGCTAAATTCCATTACTGCTACGCATTGATTTTTTACTGTTTCAAAAAATATCTTATCTGTATTGGGAGAGGGAAGATTATTTATTTCAAATTGCTTTGGCATAATAAATGAAAATGAAGATTTGTTACTCATGTTATACAAAACAGGAGAAGTCATTGCCATTTGAGTATTATCCTTATTTCCTCCAAAAATATAGTTTGCCAAAACTGGAAAATTACTACTAGCAGAGTTCATATTGTAGGCCTTATTATTAACTGAGGCTTTGGTATAATTGTTATAGATTTTGAAGTCAACAGAATGTATAGATCCTATAATTTCATTGGAAAGGGTTTCATATTTTTTATTGTTAAAAGAACCATAAAATTGCCAAACTAAAAAAAGAAATAAAATTCCCAAAAATATATATAGTGTTGTTTTCATTTATCGATGAACAAATATATTAAATTTATTTATTTTGTTTAATTTTATAATATAAATATTAAACAAAATGTTTGTAGGTATTGATGGATATATCGATGGTTGGTGTTGTTGTGTGCTTGAGAATGGAATAAAAATTGAGCTACATAAAACCTTACAAGATCTTTATAAAAAAATTGGAATTAATAATCTGACTTTAATCGATATGCCTATAGGTCTTTCCTCTTTAAATATCGAAAGAAAGATTGATTTTAAATTAAGGTCCTATTTGCCTAAAAATAAGAAAAGTAGTGTATTTACAGCTCCATGCAGAAAAGCTGTATTAAGTAGCAATTATGATTCTGCTAAAAAAATAAATCAAATAATTACTAAAAGAAGTATTTCTATTCAGTCTTGGAATATTTGTAAAAAAATTAAGGAGTTGGATGAATTTTTAAGGCTGCCAAAATCAAACAAAGTATTAATTAAAGAGTCTCACCCAGAGTATTGTTTTATAAATCTAAATAATAACAATCCGCTAATTCATAATAAGAAAACAAAAGAGGGTTTCTTGGAAAGATTATCAATATTAAAAAGGCATGAAAAAAATATTGAACCAATTATAGAAAAGACATTAGAAAATTTTAAAAAAGAAAAAGTAAAAAAAGACGATATTTTAGATGCAATTGCTTTGGCCCTTACATCGAAATATTGGAAGTACAATGGATCTAGAATAATTAGTCAAAATCCTAAAAATGACGAAATGGGAATTCCATTTGAAATCTACTATTAATGAAAACAATTAACCTTATTTTTCCAAACCAACTGTTTAAAGATTCTATTCATTTAGATAATACTTCAAGCCATTATTTAATAGAAGAAGAATTGTTTTTCAATCATTTTAACTTTCACAAACAGAAACTATATTTTCATAGATGTTCTATGAAAAACTATTTTGATTTTTTATCTCAAAAAAAACTAGAGGTAAATTATATTAATTCCTATGAGGAGAAATCAGATATAAGGAAATTCATT
Organism: Flavobacteriales bacterium; assembly: GCA_038108155.1. Taxonomy (GTDB): domain Bacteria; phylum Bacteroidota; class Bacteroidia; order Flavobacteriales_D; family Parvicellaceae; genus MED-G20. Next base: position 21,154 of record JAYNHP010000025.1, read on the forward strand.
GATGGATTAGATCCGAATGAAATAAATAAAATAAAATGCATCGATCCAGAAGATAATTGGTTAGAGAAAAGGTTAAAAAAGGCATGTGAAAAAAAAGGGATAGAAATTCAACTCTTCGAAAATCCCTTATTTATCAACTCTAAAAAAGAGTTAGAGTCATTTTTTAGAAAAGACAAAAAAAAACTATTTCAAACTTCATTTTATAAGTCAGAAAGAAATAGACTTGGGATATTGTTAGATGGTAATAATAATCCAGTAGGTGGAAAATGGACATACGATGATCAAAACAGAGAAAAATATCCTAAAGGAAAAACTACGCCAAAAATAAATTTCCCAAATGAAACCAAAAATCATACAGAAGCCTTGGCTTATGTAGAAAAGTATTTCCCGAATAACAACGGAATATTAGATTCCTCTCCAATCTACCCAACAGATTTTGAAACTGCAGAAAAATGGTTCGATGATTTTTTAAAAACTAGATTTAAAGAATTTGGTCCTTATGAAGATGCGGTATTAAAAGAAAAATCTATTATCAACCATAGTATCTTATCTCCTATTGTCAACTCTGGATTAATTAGTCCAAGAACTATTATTGAGAAAACATTGGAATTTTACGAAGAAAATAATATTCCTATAAACTCTTGTGAAGGTTTTGTAAGACAGGTTATCGGGTGGAGAGAATTTATTAGAGGCGTCTACAGATGCAAAGGAAGTGAAGAAAGAACAAAAAACTTTTGGGGATTTAATAGAAAAATTCCAGCTTCTTTTTATAGTGGAACAACGGGGATTGAACCTTTAGATGACACCATTCATAAAATAAATAAATCTGGATATGCAAATCATATTGAGAGGTTGATGATTGTGGGAAATTTCATGCTTTTATGTGAATTTGACCCTGACGAAGTTTACAGGTGGTTTATGGAGCTTTTTATTGATTCCTACGATTGGGTTATGGTTCCAAATGTTTACGGCATGAGCCAATTTGCTGACGGAGGACTAATGTCTACAAAACCTTATATAAGTGGAAGTAATTATATTATAAAAATGAGTGATTACAAAAAAGGAGAATGGTGTACAATATGGGATGCATTATTTTGGAATTTCATGGATAAACAAAGAGCCTTTTTCTTAAAAAACCCCAGGATGAGAATGCTAATTAGCAGTTTTGATAAAATGGATTCAACCAAAAGAGAAACACACTTAATTACTGCTGATAATTTTTTAAACAGTCTTTAAATACTACAATAAAATGGCCATTTACAATATATCTTACAAAAATAAAGAAGCTGATAAGTTAATCAACGAAGAGTTAGGCGAAGCTTATTCTTTATTTAATAAATTAAAACTTGGTGGAATTGGATCTAGGAGAATGATTATTGAACATTTAAGCGAAAGAATAAATCATTTAAAATTGAATGTCAGTGGCATTCAGTATGGTAATATTGAAATTAGACCAAATGGAATAATTCTTCACATTAATCAAGGCATTTACACTTATGCATGGACTATCCCATATTACCATTTAAATATATATAACGGAGATTATTTTACCATTCACGGAGCTGGAAACTATATTCAATTTAATAAAGAAAAAAGCTGGAAAGAAAACCGTAAATTTCTCACCAAATTAATCAACTTAAAAGCGAATTTTAATTCCCTAAAATAATGTATCCAATCCTAAGACTAATTAGAGTTGTAGTTAAAAGTCATTTTCAAGAAAAGCTTTCATTTGATACTGAGTATACTGACAGTGTAAATTTAATTGTTTTGCCACAAGACATAGATCCATTTATGGAACTCAATAACGGTAGATACGTTACACTTTTAGACTTAGGAAGATTTAGTCTTGGAGCTAAAGTGAATATGGCAAGTTTTTTAAAAAGAAATAATTGGTCTTTGACTATTGTTGGCACCTACAATGAATACAGGTTTAGATTAAGACTTTTTCAACGTTTTACATTAAAAACAAAGATTATTGGATATGATGAAAAATGGTTTTATTTTTTTCAGAAGGTAGAGAGAAAAGGGAAAACTCATATGGCATCCGTAGTGAAATTTGCATATACTAGCAAAGAAGGATTGGTATACCCAAAGGAGGTTATTAGTGCAATGGAGATGAAATATGACCCTAATAAGTTACCATTATGGATAAAAGAACTAACAGAACATCAATTATTTAAAAAATAGCAAAAAAAAAGGAGGGCAAGCCCTCCTTTAAATAATTTTTTTTAAAAATTATTTAGAAGAATTAACTGCTAAATTATATACAACTAAACCAAAACCGATTTTGTTGATAGCATCACCTATGTTGTAAACTACATCCATAGCCAAAGTCATTCCAAATAAATCACCTTCGCCACCGTACCATCCAGCAGTTCCAGCCATATATCCTATTGGATAAATAGCCCAACCGATAAGTACAAATTTACATAAAATGTTATGTGCTTTAAGAACCTCACCACCAGCTGAAGTAGCTAATGCTTTTGCTTCTCCGAACATAATTAAGTATACTATGTAAAAATAAGCAAGACCTGAGAATAATCCCCATAACCATGCATTATCTCTATCTACGCCTTCTCCCCAGTAACCAGTAACTAACATTACTGTAGATGCTCCAATTAGAGTCCACATTAATTTTTTAGTTGCACCAGCTGCTCTAAGAATTAAATAAAATTCAACACACATTAAAGGTACAGTAAGTATCCAATCTACATAACGAAAGAATACAGGAGATCCGTTCCCAGAAGCCCAGTAGTCACGCATGTAGTAGTAGTGAACTGCTGCTATAAATGTAATGAGTCCTGAGACCAAAATAGAAGTTCTCCATTTTGTGTCAAAAGAATTCATTGATAAGAAAAAGAAGGCCGAAGCCGCCATCATGGCCATACATCCTACAAAAAATGTAAAACCAACATAATCATCAGTAGCCATTTTGGGTACTGCGAGTAACATATTGTTTAAAGTTTCCATAATTATATTTAAAATTTATAAATTTGTTTAACTAATTTAATATATTATTCAACAGATTTCCAAATTTTTGTTAATTTTTTTTCTTTATATGGGGAGATTTCGAGCTAGAATAATCTAATAAGTGTATAAAATACACGTAATATTAAAGACAAAATAGTTTTTATTCTATATTTTTTATAAAATATTTTATCCCTCTAAATGTGAATTTTTCATTTTTTGACAACCCTTTCATTGCAGATCCAATGGGTGATAGTAATGATACAATGAAATATTTATTTGATTTAATTTCTAATTTTCCAACCCCAATGGATATAAAAAAAATACCATTATCTGTTGTTATTAAAGAGCCTTGAGTTGCATGGTTATGTTTCTTTGAATTATCTAGTTGTTTCAAAGTATGAAGATTCTTTAAAGCTAAGTCCAATTGCCTTGAGTAATTATCTATTTCCGTTTGTATTTTAGCCCTTGACGTCTCATGTTTGTCTCCAGCTGAGCTTTTATTTGCAGTATCTCTAGACTCTTTTGTAGAATTAATTAAAAGTTCTAAAGATTTAATCTTCTTTTTTTGAATAGAAATTAATTCGTTACATATCAACTCTTTAACGTTTTTCATACGTAAATAAAGAAATCGTAATTAAATATTTAGCTTTTAATTTCTTTAAGAGCATTATCTATTAGTGTTCTTAAATGTAATCTATGAGCTTTGGTTGAAATATCTCCAGAACTATTTACTGCTATTTTATTTATCTTTTTAAGATTGTATATAGCCATGGATTTAGCGGTAGATATATATTTTACTGAGCTGCTTCCCGAAACCATAGAAATTAGAATTTTGGTGTAAGCAATCTGTAAATTTTGTCTAAAGGAGTTTACATTAGTTTGTGCATCTTTATTAAAAATAGCGTTGTTCAAATCAGTCATCATCAACGATAAACCATAAGTGTTTCCATATAGTTCAGAATCCACAATTCTTTGTAAAGTATTAGGATGCAGAATGTGTTTTAATACATTTTTTTGATAACTCAATACTTGATTGTGAATTTTAGGGTCTTCTGTTCCTCTAAAAAAATCAAATCCTCTTCTTTGCATAGCTAAATAATTGTATAGATCGTTAGGGGAATTAAAAGCATCGGGTGAAAAAACATGTTTAGATAATGTTTCCATTGCTCTTTTCTGGTCTGAAAAAGAAACTGGTGTATAAGGCTTGGTCTGTCCTTTTTGACCAACCATTGCTCTGTCCACATAAACTCCGCCTATAAATCTAGAAACAACTCCTGCTGCATTGGACCGTTGTCTATTTAAAACATAATATACTCTTCTTAGTTCTTGGTAAGATTGTCCTTCAATTGAAAATTTGGTCTTCACCTCTTTCATCATTTCATCCACCAATTCAAAAATATTATTGGAATAAGTTATCTGGTCGTTGGATAAATCTCCAACCATTACTCTAGGGTCGATTGCTTTGCCAGGCGGTCTCATATCATCTGCATCATTACCAAATATCAACTCAGGTTCTGTAGAACGGTTTAATAAATTGTTTTTGTCTTCCTCGGATTGAAAAGGTGTATATCCAAATTGGATTGCCCAAATGTCATATGGACCTACAGCTACGTCTTCAAACTGGCCTTGTTTACTTCTATCTTTTGTTAAATTAATCGCTGCATAGTCCATTACAGATCCTGTAAGACACTTCCCTTTTATAAAACTTGAGTCGGCTAATTGTTCAGGAGAAAATAATTGACTGGCTTTCATATTATGATTCAGACCCAATGTATGGCCAATTTCGTGCATGATTAAAGCCATCATAGATTCTCTTTTTAATCTTTTTAATTTTAAATCAGATGCATTCTCAGCCAATAAAACAGCACTTCCAAATTGTGTGTTTTCTTGTGAGAAATGACCCATAGAACAGGAAACTCTGTTCATATCTTTATGAAATATTGGAGCTTCAAACTCCTTTTCTACCATTTTCAGATCGAAAACTTTTTCATATAAAACTCTGTTGGTAAAATGTACATACTCTAACATTATATCTGCTCCCAAGATTTCTCCAGTTCTAGGATTTACAAAACTTGGACCATATCCTCCAAATGGTGCACGAGGTGAGGAGGTCCACCTTAAAACATTATATCTTATGTCTCCAGCATCCCAATCTGCAGAGTCCGGTTGCATTTTAACTACCATTGCATTTTTAAAGCCTGCTTTTTCAAAAGCTACATTCCATTGCAGAACCGCATCTTTAATTATTGGACGCCACTCTTTAGGAGTTGAATTTTCCATCCACCAAACTATTGGATTTACAGGCTCAGAAATCGTTGCTGTTGGATTTTTTTTCTTAAGATTCCACCTGTGTACTAAATCTCTGTAGGGAGTTGAGCTGGTAGAAGTCATATCTGTAACCTGTGTAGTGAAATAACCTACTCTTGGATCGTCAACTAGAATTTCATAATCATTATCTGGCATTTCAATTAAGCTATGAAAAACCTTAATGCTTACGTTCCTACCATCAGAAACAGCTCTAGAACCACCGTTTAGTGCACTGTTTTTAGAATAAACATATTCAATTGCTAAGTCTGTATTTTTTGGATAATTTCTTATTGAATTTATTTTTGTTTTCTCTTTATTTAGTGTGCCAAGAGTAAAAGCAGTTGGAGATTGTTTTGGATATCTTGGTGGTTTTATTTGGGAGAATGTTTCTTTTAGAAAAAGTTGATCAGCATTTATTAAAAACAACCCATCTTTCTTATTAATTCCCTCTATTTTTAAACTTGCCAAAACTCCCTCACTCATATTAGCAGAGGAAGATTTAGATAATGCACTGTTAGGATTAAAATAGGAAGAAGTATTTTGAACTATAAATTCTATTTTATTAAAATATTTTTCAATTTTAAAAACTTTAGATCCTCTATAAGACCCTCTATAGCTTCCTGCTTCTAATACTCCATCTGCAATTTGACTAAAATATATATATTCTTTACCAATCTGATCTTCTTTAATAACCATCTTAAGGGAGCCATTTAAAGTATCTTGATACAAGTCAAATAATCCTTCAATTTTTTTTGATTTTTTAGTGACCTCACTAATTTTCTTAATTGCTTCTTTATCTTTTTTAGGAGCTTCGACTTTAGATTTTGACTTTTTAAAAGATTTTTTTTGAGGGAAAACTACTGCTGAGCTAAAAGCTAAAATTAAAGCTAGGATGAAATGTTTTTTCATATGAATTAATTAATAGAGTTCGCTAATTTATACAAAAACAGGAGATAACCTTTTGGTTATCTCCTGTTATGTACCCGAGGCGGGACTTGAACCCGCACGACCTGATGGTCACAAGATTTTAAGTCTTGCGTGTCTACCAATTCCACCACTCGGGCATTTACTTAAAAAAGTAAAATAGAGCGAAAGACGAGATTCGAACTCGCGACCCCGACCTTGGCAAGGTCGTGCTCTACCAGCTGAG
>JAYNHP010000026.1:0-25812 GCA_038108155.1 Flavobacteriales bacterium
CATCCAGTTCGTTAATTATTTTTGAGATTATTTTTTTTTCTGAAACTAGCGAATAATATTTTTTGGCTTCCTCCCCTTTACATAAGAATCCCAATATATGAGCTTTAGCACCCTTTTTGAAGGCCATGTCATAAAATACTTTTTCTCCATTTTTCACTTTGATTCCGATTGCATCAGGATAAAATTTCTCCTTGAATTTCATAATTACTTTAAATCCCGGTTCAAAAGAAATTGATTCAATTGCTTCCTTTTTTTTTGGCCCTAATTCTGGATTGAAAGCAATCATATTAGACTTTAGAACTCCAATTGAAACTGTTACTAGAACTTTTTCAGCTTGGTACTTTTCTCCGTTAGATGTTGTAACAATGACTTCTTTTTTTGAATAATCAATAGAATTTACAGGAGAATTGAATTTTATTTTATCCTTTACATTTTTTGCAATATTATCATTTACGAAATCATACCAGGTCGTATTTTTAAATTTTGACTCTGGCATAAAATTATATCTAAAGTTATTTTCCCAAGTTGAAACGATCTTATATTCTTTGCCATCCCAGCGAGTAGTGTTTTCTAATCGATAGGGGATGATCTCTTCATCTATTTGTGTTCCATTTTTTCCTTTTAACACATTCAAGGTAATTGGCGCACTATGTATCCATTCAGCCCCAACGTCTATTGGAAAGTCTGCTAAAGTAGTATCTTTTTTCAAACGCCCACCATATCGATTTGTAGCTTCAAGTATGGTATAGTTGATATTATTTTGCTCTAAAATTTTCGCAGCAGCTAATCCTGCAGCACCAGCACCAACAATAATGACATTTCCATCGAAATCATATTTTTTTTGAAGGGCAGTTTCTTCAGGTAGTTTTTTTTCAGCTCTAGCAGCCCATTGCAAACAGCTTGTAAAACAGAATACGGTAATTACTAGTAAGTAAAACTTATTTAGAATTTTAATTTTATTCATAATTCTTGTTTTGGAAAATTCATTTTCAAATTTAATATTTGAGAAGGAATAATTATTGTGACAAATGTCACAAAGCTATTTCTTAGCTCTTATTCTGCTAAGTGTTTCTCTACTAATCCCAAGAAATGAGGCAACATCTGTTAGTGACACCCTTTGTAATATTTCTGAATTATATTTTATCAAAGCTGCTAACCTATCTTGGCTATTGACAAACTGCAATAGTCGGAGTCTTGACTCAAGAAATAAGGAATGTTCAGCCCAAAGACTATTTAGAAGTTGACACATTTTCAAATTAGTTTGAGCAAGCTCATTCATTTTTTGAGTATTAAATCTAATGAATACAGAGTCTTCTAATAATTGAACAGACTCATTAGAAGGTAGCCCTTGGAGAGTTGATGTTGTTCCTATAAATTCGTTTTCAAAGGCAAACCAGGTACAAACTTCTTTAGATTCTTTTGCATAATAAGACTTAACACCCCCTTCTACAATTAAATAAAAATAATGGTGTCTTTTTCCCTCAAGAATCAACTTTTATCCTTTGTTAGATTTTAAATATGATGAGTGTTTAATAACAATATTTAGAGATTCTTCCTCTAATTTCAGGAAGTAGGTTTTAATGGTTTCTTTAAGTTCAGAATTATTCACTATAATTAACTATGAGAATGAATTCATAAAATGTTATTCAATTAATTATTTAATATTTTTAATGAATAACTATTTTTAGATAAAATTAAAATTCTCTAACAGAACGAACGAAGAAAAAGTCACTTATTGTGTAAGCTGTGCTATTAAATTGAAGTCCTGACATGAAATTTTGTCTCCATGCAGTTGTACTACCACTCCTAATTGATGACCAATAAGTTTTTGTTCCAAAAGATCCAATTGCTGTTCTTGCAGAATACATTTCATTTAACTCATGCTTGGTTGGCATTCTCCAATCTCTAAATTTCTGGCCGTCAACCGAATGATTTGATGGATCAGAAATTACGTCTTGGGCAAAATACCAAGTGGCTAGACCTTGATCTTGGGTTTCGGAAACCAGTCCGTGTTTACCATCTGCTGAGACCCAGAAAACGTAACCTCCAAGTTCCGGCCAAGAACCAATAGTATATGTGGGAGTAATAACACTATCGGCAACTTTTGAATGTAAGGCAAATGGAACACTCATTAATTGACTCGTTCCAGTTATTGAATAAGAATTTCCTCCATTTGGGTCCGTTTCTGTCTTGATGAAAAAAGGCCCGTTAGTCCAATTTATGGAACTAAAACTTCCAGAAATTACAGTTCCAGCACCAATTTCTAAATTGACAAGACCATTGTTATTTGACATAGGTGTATGGGTTTCAGAATATATCGCATTTCCAGTGACTGATCCTTGAACAATACTTATTTGCATCCCTATATTCTGATTAGTTAATAAAGTATTTGAAGCATCCCTAATAACTGCCTGAAAAGTCATTTTTTCTGGTGTTTGTCCTAAGCAAAATATATTTACCAATAAAGCTGGAAGTAGTATGTAAATTTTTTTCATGAGTTGTTATTTTTTAATTATTGTAAAAGATTTTATAACTGTATTGTTTTCACTAACACTTAACAAATAAGTGTTGGGGGGAAATTCATTTAAATTAATATGTGTTTTGTAGTTTTCACATTGATTAATTAAAAGTAATTTTCCTTCCATATTAAATAATTGATAATTAAAAAATTTGCCTTGCATATTTTCGATACTTAAAATTAATTGATCAATAGTAGGATTGGGATAGGCAGTTAACTTTAAATTAATATCTAAAATATCAACCCCAAGTGTTGAAAATATTTCATAAGGCTGCTGTACACCATGAGTCAATGAACCACTATTTCCAGTACTAAAACCTACAGAAACTTGGCCAACAGAATAGGATATTAGTCCAGAATTTCCATTTGAATTAAAACCAGAAGATGAAAATGTCTCTTGTGCAGTTAAAACTGTGTTGAGCAATAAGAAAAAGAGTGGGGTAAGTTGTTTTAGCTTAAACATTATTTATGTTTTGCTGAAAGTAGTAAAATTTATTTTACTTAGTAGGATAATAGTAAAATCATTTCCAAAATTTTAATAGATGGCGAATGTAATGTAACTTTTATCACACAATCTCATAGAGTTTTTATCTTACAATTTTGTATAAAAATAGTTCGTCACTTTCGTTTGGCAATTCTATCGTTCCTTTAAGTTTAAAACCTAATTTTAATAATAAACCTTGAGAGGAAACATTTTCTTTATTGGTAATTGCTTTAATTTCCGGAATTTCTAATTCGTCAAATGCAGCTTTAATTATTCTTGACGAGGACTCAAAAGCATATCCTGAGCCTTCAAATTCTGGTAAAACACCAAATCCAATATCAATCCCATCCAGTCCTTCCCTATCATAAAGTCCACAAATACCAATTTTAGCACCACTTTTTTTATTTATTAACGAATAATTGGAATACCCATGGGAATATAACTGAGGGAGCATTTTATCCTGAATATATTTCTCTGCATCCTCCACAGAATAAAGCTGTCTATCTCCTACATATTTAATGAATTTTGGAGAGTTCATTAATTGATAAATCAAATCTGAGTCTTGCTCTAAAGTTGGTCTGATTATCAATCTATCAGATTGGAATGACATATAATTATTCATTTGATCTTGATATTCTAATTTTAAATTATAGTTTTTAGGCTAGAAAATCAGCAACCCTAAAGTAAAAATGATAAATCCAACCACCATCAAAATAAGTGTGTAAGGAAGAATATCTTTTGCTCTTAGACCCGTAATTCCCAATAACGGGAGCGCCCAAAAAGGTTGCATCATGTTAGTTAATTGATCTCCGTAAGCCATGGCCATAATACTTTTATTTAATGGGATTCCCATCTCAACTGCTGATTGAATAATTAAAGGTCCCTGGATATACCACTGACCGCCTCCACTAGGCACAAAAAAGTTCACCATTCCAGCACTAATAAAAGTAAATATTGGATAGGTGTAGTTAGTAGAAATGGTTTTAAAATAAGCTGCTAAATCACTTATTATTCCTGTTTCACTAATTATACCCATAATACCAAAATACAGGGGAAATTGAATAAGTATACCTGCGGTCCCACCAATAGCTTTTTCAATTGCTTTTAAAAAAGTAAAAATCTTACCATGAAAAACCAGTGCTAAACCTAACAAGGTTAAATTTAAATAATTAGGATTGATAAATTGAAAAGAGCTTTTATATGGATGACTAATTGCCAAATAAATACAAAACAAAAGGATAAAAAAACCAACGAACAAGCCTATAAATTTGGAGTGGTCAAGTTTTTCAAGACCAATTAAATTATTTTTCTGAATATCTTTCTCTGTTGTCGTTTTTACATTTGGAACAACTACTTTAGTTTTTTTTCCTAAAACATACATGGTAATTGGCAAAGCAACTAACAAAGAACATGTTACAACAATATTCATATTAGAAAATACAGTATTAGAAAAATCTATTAACTCCGGAACATTACTTTTTACACTTTCAGGAGCTAAATCTGTTAGGTGTCCTCTTTCAGATATTTTCACCAAGGAAGAACCTGAAATTCCACCATGCCATATCATTAATCCGGAATAACCACAAGCCCCAATCAACCCATGATTAAGTCCAATAGACGATTTAGCAGCATAATCAATTATCTTTTTGCAAAAAATAGCTCCAAAAACCAGCCCTAAACCCCAATTAAACCAGCTTACAATCAAAGTGAAAAATGTGATAATTAATGCACTTCTAGCATTGTTACTACAAAATAGAAGTAGTTGGTTAATTGCAGAATCAACAGGCTTACTTAAGGCCAACACATGCCCCAACAATAGCATCAACATCATTTGAATAGCAAATGCTAGTCCCTTTACATTCCAAAGACCATTATTCCAAGAAATGAGAATATTTACAAATTTATTTAACCAATTTTGATTTTCTGATAAACTGTGGTCTGGCCAAATTAAAGCCAAAAAAATGGTAAAAAGAGTTAATAATAAAGCTATGGAAAATGGAGATGGTAATAAAAACCTTATCCCTTTAATATATTTTTCAATGAGGGACATTTAATAGATTTAATTAAAATGGTAAATCATCGTCATCGTCACCAACTGGTTCAAAATCGGGTTCGGATGGCGCTTGTTCATTGGCCGCGGATTCGCCAGGACTTTTATTTAGTCTCCAAGCCTGTAGATTTACATAATACTTACCATTGTATTCATTTCCTCTAACATTAAAAGAGACTTCCACCTCATCTCCCTCTTCTAAGCCATCTAAAAGGCTTGTTTTATCTTTAATACATTCTAATTTAACATCTTGAGGATATTGTTCATTAGTAGTAATTACAAATTCTCTTTTTGTAAAGCCTGAATCCCAAGATTGTAAATCTAAAATTAACTTTACTTTACCATTTAATTTAAGTTCCATTGTTCTATTTAATTATTAAACGAAAGTAGCGTTTTCCATGCTGCTTTCAATTCATTTTTACCTAAAAAATATTTTGCTTTCTTGTGCAATTCAATTTCCAATGCTTTAGCATTGTCTTCAAATTCTAAAAAAAGTTCACTCAGCTCCATCAATCTAAATTCATTAACATCGGTTTCATCTGGCAAAGCTTCAATTCCTCCAAGTTTACCCAAATCATTTCCTGAGAGAATAGTACTATTTAATACTTCATTGGGCATCTTATCAAATCCAATACCCTTAGTGCTAATGGGTTTTTTAATTTCAAACATAGAATTACTATCTGTTCTACAATACCAATCACCTCCCATTCTCGCTACAAGATCAATTTTTTCTTGATCTATCATTTTTTCATTATTTAATAATTCTTTTGAAATATGCATCTTTAAAATTTTGCATATTACTAAATTTCCTGCGCCCCCACTCTGACCCAATTCTTTTATTTCGATTACTTCACATTCCATCTGAACTGGAGCTTCTTTGACCCTAAAAGGTTTTATTAATTCTGACTTTAATGGGGTCAAGCCACTTTTAACAAATTCATCTGTTTCTGGTGGATAAGGGGAACTTGCTAGAGACATTTGTTCCACCATTTTATAATTAACTAGGTTAATAACAACTTGTTTTACCTTCTTTACATTGTTAAAGGTATCTTTATGTTGGCCTGTTCTTCCGCTACGAGATGGTGAAAAAACAGCAATTGGTGGGTTAGAACTGAATACATTGAAAAAAGAAAAAGGAGCTAGGTTTGGTCTACCTTTTTCGTCTATTGTACTTGCAAAACAAATTGGTCTTGGACCTACTGCGCCTAATAAATAATGATGAGCTTTTGGAACTCCAACTTCTGTAAGATCGATTGATAACATATTATTGTAAAAATATAACTATAAAGGTAGCAGAAAATTATTTTTGAGCTTTTCTATTTGATAAAATTGAATAAATTTGCAAACTGCTTTCTAAAAGCATTACAATAAATGCGGGTGTGGTGGAATTGGTAGACACGCTAGACTTAGGATCTAGTGCCGCAAGGCGTGGGGGTTCGACTCCCTTCACCCGTACCAAATAACCTAATGGCATAGAGATAGCTTTATGCCATTTTTACATTAAATAAAAAACATGGATGTTAGCGTAAAGAAAATTGATTCCCTAAATGCTGTTCTTACTGTAAAAATTTCGAACGAAGATTATAAAACTCCCTACGAGTCTTCTTTAAAAAATCATAGGAAACAAATGCAACTTCCAGGTTTTAGAAAAGGGCACGTTCCTACAAGCATTATCAAGAAAAAATACGGACCTTCAATTTTGGCTGAGGAAATTGACAAGTTACTCAACAAGTCAATTTACGATCACATAACTGAAAACAAGCTTAATATTTTGGGGAATCCTCTTCCTATTGAAGACGAAAAAATAAAAATAGATTGGAACCAACCTTCAGACTTTGAATTTAAGTATGAATTGGGATTAGCGCCAGATATTTTACCTGATTTGCCTGGAAGATTAAAGTACACAAAATACCAACCAAAAATTAATGAAGCACTAATTGACAAGCAAATAGATGACTATGCAAGAAGATACGGAAAACTTACTAGTGTAAATAAAGCTGGTGAGAGAGATATGATTATGGCTAATTTCAAAGAATTAGACCAAAGCGGAAATATAGTTATTGATGGATTTAACCAAAGTTCTACAGTATCGTTGGAATTCATTACAGACAAAAAATCAAAGAAAAAACTTACAGGTTGTAAGCCTACAGACACATTCCAACTAGATCCTAAGAAAATCTCAAGAGGAGAGGCAGATATGGCGGCAATGCTTGGAATTGATAAAGAAAAAGCGAAACATTATATAAATGATGTTTTAATGACTGTTAATGAGATTAAAACTTTAGAGCCTGCAAATATTGATGCAGTACTTTTTGATAAAATATATGGTGCTGGGGAAGCTAAGAATGAGCAAGAGTTTAGAGCTAAGGTAAATGAAGACTTAAATAAAATGTTTGTTGTAGATATAGATAGACTTTTAAAAAATGAAATCTCTACAACTCTTATAAAAAAACTAAAAATTAAATTACCTGATAATTTTTTAAAAAAATGGATACTCTCTTCTAACAAAGAAGCAAAAAAAGAAGACATTGATAAAGAATATGATAGATATGCGGAAGGTTTAAAATGGCAATTAATTGAAAATTTCATTATTAAAGATCAAGAATTAAAAGTAGATGGAGAGGAGTTATTAAATTTTACAATGGAGTTAATGGGTAATCAATATGTTCAATATGGAATGATGATTCCCGAAGAAGATGAATTGAAAAAAACAGCTCAAAAAGTGCTTTCAAATAACGATGAAGCTAGAAAAATCAACGATATGATCTACGATAAAAAAGTGATGGAATATCTTAAAAACACCTTGAAAATTAACGATAAGTTTATTTCTCATGAAGATTTTACTAAAAAGGTTGCAGAGCTGTCTCAATAAATTCCTAACTTTAAATAAAGAAAAATATTATGATTAACAGTAGTGAAGAGTTTAGAAAGTACGCCACAAAACACATGGGAATATCCAGTTCTACCTTGGATAGTTATAGTTCAATATTACCAAACGTACCTGTTGGAATGACTCCAAATATTATTGAAGAAAGGCAAATGAATATTGCTGTAATGGATGTTTTTTCAAGATTAATGATGGATAGAATTATTTTTCTAGGAACTGCTATAGACGATTATGTGGCAAATATAATTACAGCCCAATTACTTTTTTTAGAGTCCATTGATTCTAAAAGAGATATTCAAATTTATATTAATTCTCCAGGTGGTTCAGTTTACGCAGGTCTTGGCATCTATGATACCATGCAATATATAAAACCAGATGTATCTACTATTTGTATAGGAATGGCCGCATCAATGGGGGCAGTGCTATTATGTGCTGGAGAAGATGGGAAAAGAACTGGACTGAAACACTCAAGAGTAATGATTCACCAACCGCTAGGTGGTGCACAAGGTCAAGCTTCAGACATAGAAATTACAGCTAGAGAAATACAGAAATTAAAGAAAGAACTTTACAACATTATCTCTCACCATACTAAAAAAGATTACGATACAGTTTGGAAAGATAGTGATAGAGACTACTGGATGACATCTCAAGAAGCAAAAGATTATGGGATGATTGATGAAGTATTAACTAGAAAATAAACTATGTCAAAAACTTCAGAAGATAGTATAAGATGCTCATTTTGTGGTAGAGAAAAGAAAGAGGTAAATGTACTTATTGCCGGAATAACTGGTCACATTTGTGATTCTTGTATCACTCAAGCTCATTTAATAGTTAAAGAAGAAGGTGGAATAAAATCTAAAAATGAAATTGAGAATACTCTTAAACTTCTTACTCCAAAAGAGATTGTAGAAAATTTAGGACAGCATGTAATTGGACAAGATGAAGCTAAGAAAGTATTGTCTGTTGCTGTTTACAATCACTACAAAAGATTAACTCAAAAAAATAAAACCAATGACAATATTGAGATAGAAAAATCTAATATTATTATGGTTGGTGAAACTGGAACTGGAAAGACACTACTTGCAAAAACTATTGCTAACCTTTTAAAAGTACCATTTTGTATTGCTGATGCTACAGTTCTTACTGAAGCTGGCTATGTTGGTGAAGATGTTGAAAGTATTCTTTCAAGATTACTTCAAGCGGCAGACTACAATGTTGAAGCGGCAGAAAGAGGAATAGTTTTTATAGATGAAATTGATAAAGTCGCTAGAAAAAGTGACAATCCATCGATAACAAGAGATGTATCAGGAGAAGGTGTACAACAAGCAATGCTCAAGCTTTTAGAAGGTGCAATAGTTAATGTTCCACCACAAGGTGGCAGAAAGCATCCTGAACAAAAAATGATTCAAATTGACACCAAAAATATACTTTTCATCTGCGGTGGAGCTTTTGATGGAATTTCTAAAATAATCCAAAGAAGGGTAAAAAGTCAGTCTATTGGATTTAATACCTTATCTGATGCGAATTTTAACGATGAGAAAATACTATCCAATGTCAATCAACTTGATGTCAAAAAATATGGATTAATCCCAGAACTTATTGGAAGATTTCCAGTTCTAACCTATCTCCATCCGCTAAGTGAAGAAACCTTATTGAGTATTTTAACAGAACCGAAAAATGCGCTTACTAAACAGTATGTCAAATTATTTGAAATGGATGAAATAAATCTAATTATAAAGAAAGAGGTTTTAGATTTTATTGTTCAAAAAGCAATGCTTTTAAATTTAGGTGCTAGAGGTTTAAGATCCATTTGCGAAGCAATTCTTACAGATTCCATGTTTAATGCTCCAGATCAAAAAATAAAGAAATTAGTTATTGATTTGTCCTATGCTGAAAAACAGTTTTCAAAATCAAAAATTAGCAAACTTAAAGTAGCCTAAATTAATTTATCATAAACCATTATTTTAAAGTCATGAGGATTGACCTCATCTTTGTTATGAACAAGAATTTCGGACGATTTCCAAGATTCATAATTAACTTCTGGGAAAAAAGTATCTCCATCAAAATGTTCGTCAATATGGGTTATATACATTCTATCTATCAATCCTTTTTCTAAGAATTTTTTATAAATTTCCCCACCTCCTATAACAAATACTTCTTTGTTTTCAATATTATTGAGAACTTCTAAACTTTCACCAATGCTATTGACTACAATACAACCCTCTGCTTTATAAGACTTATTTCTAGTAATAATAACATTTTTTCTGTTTTTTAATGGTCTATATTTTTTTGGAATACTTTCATAATTTTTCCTTCCCATTATTACCACAGTATCCATGGTTGTATCCATAAAAAATTTCATGTCTTTTGGGAGGTGCCAAATTAATTGATTATTTTTTCCAATAACTTGGTTTTTGCCGATAGCCACTATTATAGAAATAATCATACGGAAACAGCTGCTTTTATATGTGGATGTGGATCATAATTAATTAACTCAAAATCTTCATACTTAAAGTCGTTGATATTTGTTATTTTCGGATTAATCTTCATTGTAGGAAGACTACGAAAATCTCTAGATAATTGCTCTTTTGCTTGTTGCAGATGATTATTGTACAAATGAACATCCCCAAAGGTATGAATGAAATCTCCAACCTCTAAATTAGTTACTTGAGCAATCATCATGGTAAATAAAGCGTAAGATGCTATGTTAAATGGAACACCAAGAAAAGTATCAGCACTTCTTTGGTACAATTGACAAGATAATTTTCCTTCAGATACATAAAATTGAAAAAAAGCATGACAAGGAGGCAAAGCAGCTTTCCCATTGGCAACATTTGTAGAGAAACTCTCAGAAGTATCTGGAAGAACACTTGGATTCCATGCAGATACAATCATTCTTCTACTATTAGGGTTATTTTTAATTTGATCAATTAAAATACTAATTTGATCCACTCCGTCTGAGTTCCAGTTTCTCCACTGATGCCCATAAACCGGACCTAAATCACCATTTTCATCAGACCAAGCGTCCCATATTTTAACATTATTTTCTTTTAAATACTTGGTGTTTGTTTCTCCTTTTATAAACCAAAGTAATTCGTGAATTATAGATTTTAAATGAAGTTTTTTTGTGGTTAGAAGCGGAAAGCCATCTGAAAGATCAAACCTCATTTGATATCCAAATGTACTTAGGGTTCCAGTTCCGGTTCTATCTCCTTTTTGAACACCTTTTTCAAGAATATGGGATAATAATTTATGGTATTGTTTCATAAAGATTTTGTGCTTTAAAAATAGAATGTATTTATTCAAAAATTAAGAAATGATTTAAAAACTTATCAACGAAAAGTTAATAAGTCATCCCAACGATTGTAGCAGATAAAAGAGAGGCCAATGTTCCTGCTAATAAAGCCTTCATTCCTAATTCGGAAAGGAGTTTTCTTTTACCAGGAGCTAGAGAACCAATTCCTCCAATTTGGATACCAATTGAAGCAAAGTTAGCAAAACCACATAGCATGTAAGTAGCCATTGTTATGGATTTCTCTTGCGCAAAAGATCCAGTGGATTTTAAATCTCCAAGGCTTATGTAACCGATAAACTCTGTCATTATTAATTTTTCGCCAATTAATCTTCCAACAATCGTAATATCCTCACTACATACACCCAAAAGCCACATTAAAGGAGCAAAAATATAGCCCAATATAACCTGAAGTGAAAGCTCCGAAAATTGACCATTGCTAAAATCATTAATAAGAGAATTTAGTCCTGTAAAAGAGCCTATTTTTAATAGTATAAAATTACCCATTGCAAGAAAAGCTATAAAGACTAAAAGCATGGAAGCAACATTCACTGCTAGTTTCAGTCCTTCCACAGTTCCATTTGAAATAGAATCTAAAACATTACTACCTATTTTCTCTTTAGAAACTTCGACATTTGAATCAATTTCTTGGGTTTGGGGAATTAGAATTTTAGAAATAATTACAGCACCAGGCGCAGCCATGAAAGAAGCTGCCAATAAATGCTTTGCAAATATTAATCTTTCAATAGGATCGTCTCCTCCTAAAAATGCGATGTAAGCTGCAAGAACTCCACCAGCCAGAGTAGCCATTCCTCCGGTCATTACCAAAAGTAATTCAGATCTTGACATTTTTGCCAAATAAGCTTTAATCATTAGTGGAGATTCTGTTTGTCCTAAAAAAATATTTCCCGCAACTGAAAGACTTTCAGCACCTGAAAGATTTAAAACTTTGGTCATTATTAAAGCAAAATAATATACTATTTTTTGGATTACCCCCATATAAAACAATAAACTCGTTAAAGCTGAAAAAAAGATAATGGTAGGTAAAACTTGAAACGCAAAGAGAAATCCATGTTTTTCTGTATCTAAAAAAGAGCCAAATAGAAAGTCAGCTCCAGCTTTACTAAAATCAAGAATAGCAACAAACATCTTTCCTAAAAGTTGAAAACCTAATCTGAAATATTCAAGAAAAGAAACCCCAAAAGGATTTAAAATTAAAAATGCTAAAACAATTTGAAACAAAAGTCCAATGCCAACTATTTTCCAGGGTATTTTCGACTTATTCTCACTAAATAAAAAGGCTATTGAAACAACAATTGCAATGCCAATTACACCTCTTAAAATAGAAACCAAAGAAATATCCAAAATATTAATTTACTTTATTATAGGTATGAAAATCTCCATCAATTTGAAGGATTAATTGGTCTAAGTTAACAGAAATAATTTTCATTTTATATTTTACTTTTTCCGGAACAACGAATCCCTCTTTAATAGTAGCAATTTTTTGATCTCCATTTTGAAGAACAATAGAAGAATTTCCATTTATGTCATTAACAACAAACATAGAATCAATGTAAGTTTTTGATTCTGGAATATTTTCAAATAATAATATAGAATCATCAAGTAACCAAGACCCTTTGACACCATCAATAGAGAATTGTCTTTTATTACTTTTTTTAGTCAATTTCATGGTGTACTTTTCGTCAACTGGGACGGTTGAGATTTTTTGGTCCTTGAACTCTATATAATCAATTTCCCAAAATCCTATTAATTTGCTTTCTATAGAATTTGAGCAACCTGTTAATACAAGGTTTAAAGTCCAATAAAAAATTAGCGCTGTGAAAGTTTTAGTTTTCTTTTCTTTTGTTAATTTCATCTCTAAATCTTGAAGCTGCTTCGTAATCTTCATTGTCAATTGATTTTTTTAGATGCTTTTTGAGTTCTTTAAGACTCATTCTTTCAGTAGGGTTTTTAGTGATTTCTTCTAAGTTTATCTCAGAATTAATCTCCTCCAAGTCTTCCGCATCATCGTCATCTAAAATAATACCTGCAGAACTTAAGACAAATTCAAAAGTATAAATAGGACATTCAAATCTAACAGCTAAAGCAATAGCATCCGAAGTTCTAGAATCAATTTCCACTTCTTTTCCTTCTTGCTCACAAATTAGTTTTGCAAAAAAAATTCCTTCTACTAAATTGTAAATAATTACTTCTACTAAGTTTATATTAAAATGGTCGGAAAAATTTTTAAATAGGTCGTGAGTTAAAGGTCTGCTTGGTGTCATTTTTTCTAACTCAATTGCTATAGCTTGAGCTTCAAATCCACCAATAATAATTGGTAGTCTTCTTTTGCCAATCACTTCACAAAGAACCAAAGCATAAGCCCCAGACTGAGTTTGACTGTAGGACAATCCGGCAATATCTAACTTGATTTTATCCATATAAAAATAAACGTAAACCTACATTTTGAGTTAAATATAAAGATAACTAAATATTAAGAAATTATCTTTGTGAAGCTTTAAAATTGTTGATTGCCGCAGTTAATTTTGGCAAGACTTCAAAAGCATCTCCAACTACACCGTAATCTGCAGCCTTAAAAAATGGTGCTTCTGGATCTGTATTAATAACAACAATAACCTTACTTCCGTTTACACCAGCTAAATGTTGAATAGCTCCAGAAATACCTGCAGCAATATAAAGGTTAGGTCTGATAGCAACACCAGTTTGACCAACATGTTCGTGATGAGGCCTCCATCCAATATCTGCAACAGGTCTAGAACATGCTGTAGTAGCACCTAATGAAAGTGCTAAATCTTCAACTATTCCCCAATTCTCAGGGCCTTTCAATCCTCTGCCAGCAGAAACTACAAGTTCTGCTTCAGGTAATGGTATACCGTCACCTAATGGTTTTAAGTCCACAGACTTAATTCTTCCATTTCCTAAATCCTCCTCGAACTCTGAAACAGATGCATCGACTTTATTTTCTATCGGTTGAATAGAATTTGGAAGTATAGATATAACTTTTTTATCTGAGTGGACACAGACGTATGCAATTGCTTTTCCAGAATAAACATTGGTTTTTACTGTAAAATCAGCTGAGGCTTCCGGTAAGGAAATAGCTCCTGAAACATGTCCTGCTTCTAATTTTGCTGCAACCCTTGGTCCAATAGATTTTCCTGTTTGGTCTTGAGAAAGAAGGATAAATTCTGCATCAAGCTTATCAACTGCTTTTAAGATAAGTTTAGAAATAACTTGGTCATTTGGTTCATTAATCTTTCTGTAGACTAAAATATTCTTAGCACCATAATCTCCCATTTCCAAAAGAACTTCGTTAGTTGCATTTCCGTATGTAACTACATTAACTTCGCCTAAATTCTTTCCGTAAGTAATGGCTTCCTTGGCAGCCTTACTTAATTTATTTTTAATTTCAACAAATACTAATACTGACATAATTAAATAACTTTTGATTCATTGTGTAATAACTCTACTAATTCATCCATACTTTCCGGATCTAAATATTTACAACCTGTTTTTGGGGCAGGTAATTCAAATTTAACTACTGATGTCAATTTGTCATGATCTGTAGGTGCTATGACATTTAAAGGTTTTGTTCGAGCTGCCATGATTCCTCTCATGTTGGGAATTCTTTGTTCTGCCATTCCCTTAGATGCGCTTAAAACAAATGGGAAATCAACTTCAACAACCTCTATTCCTCCTTGTACATCTCTTTCTAAAGTTGCTTGAGTACCATTAACGTCCAGCTTATTTGCCAAAGAGACAAAAGGCATGTCAAGTAATTCTGCAAGCATTCCGCCAATTTGAGCTCCATTATAATTAATAGTCTCTTTTCCTGTCATTACAATATCATAATTTTCATTTTTTGCATACTCAGAGATTTGTTTAGCTACAAAAAATGAATCTGTTGGATCTGCATCAATTCTAACAGCGTCGTTTGCTCCAATAGCAAGCGCTTTTCTGATGGTTGGATCATCTGAAGATGTTCCAACTGTTATTGTGGTTACAGTTCCGCCACTTGCCTCAACTAATTCCAAAGCTCTAACTAGAGCATACCACTCGTCGTAAGGATTTACAATATACTGTACTCCATTTTCATCAAATTTTGTATTGTTATCTACAAAATTTATTTTGCTTGTAGTATCTGGCACTTTACTAATACATACTAATATTTTCATTTAAAAAGATTTATTTAATAAAGTTAAATAATTCTATATATAACAATTATAAACATCTGTATAATATTGTTAAATCACAATAAAATTTGTCTAAATAAGAGATTTTGAAATAATTTTTTTAAAAAAATATTAATTTAATTTAAAATGTCTTATTTATGATTTACTTTTGGCCAAATTTTACAATATGAGAACAGTTCAATTTAGAGAGGCTCTTAGGGAAGCAATGGTAGAGGAAATGAGAAAAGACGAAACAGTCTTTCTTATGGGTGAAGAAGTTGCTGAGTACAACGGAGCGTATAAAGTTTCCCAAGGTATGTTGGACGAGTTTGGTGCTAAGAGAGTTATCGACACTCCAATTGCTGAACTTGGATTCGCAGGAATTGCAGTTGGAGCAGCCATGAATGGTCTTAGACCAATTGTAGAATTTATGACTTGGAATTTCGCACTCCTTGCTTCAGATCAAATAATTAATAGTGCAGCAAAGATTCTACAGATGAGTGGAGGGCAATATTCCTGTCCAATAGTTTTTAGAGGAGGAAATGGTCCAGCAGGTCAATTAGCCGCAACTCATTCTCAAAGCTTTGAGTCTTTTTATGCCCATGTTCCTGGACTTAAAGTTGTTACTCCTTCTAATCCATACGATGCGAAAGGTCTTTTAAAATCTGCAATTAGAGACAATGACCCTGTTCTTATAATGGAATCTGAAAAAATGTACGGTGATAAAGGTGAAATTCCTGAAGGTGAATATTTAGTGCCCATTGGGAAAGCAGACATCAAAAGAAAAGGTGAACACGTGACAATAGTTTCTTTTGGTAAAATTTTAAAAGTTGCTTATCAAGCAGCAGATGAACTTGCTAAGGATGGTGTTTCTTGCGAAGTAATTGACCTAAGATCTGTAAGACCGATTGACTATGAAGCGATTGTTAGTTCTGTAAAGAAAACCAACAGATGTGTAGTCGTTGAAGAAAGCTGGCCACTTGCCTCAATATCTGGAGAAATTGCTTACCACCTGCAAAGACATGCCTTTGATTACTTAGACGCTCCTGTAATGAGGGTTATGCAAGCTGATACACCTTTTGCATTTTCTAAAGTCTTAATTGATGAAGCCCTTCCAAGCGTTAAGAGAATTATTGATGCTGTAAAGTCAAGTCTTTACGTAAGTTAAATCCTTTTAAAGTGCTGAAATAAGTAAATCCAAGTTTTTATATGGAATATTAAAAGCCTTTCCTAAAATTGAAGAGGTCAATGTTCCATTATAAATATATACTCCATGTCTAAATCCTTTGGAGTATTGAATCAATTTTTCACAACCTCCACTCTCTGAAATTTCAATTAATAATGGGGAAAAAATATTACTTAGACTAAAACTTGCTGTTCTTGAAACTCTAGAGCCAATATTAGGAACACAATAATGAATAACATCATGCTTAGTAAATGTTGGGTTTTGGTGGGTAGTAACTTTAGATGTTTCAAAACAACCTCCTTTGTCAATACTTACATCTACAATAACCGATCCAGATTTCATTTTCTTAATAACATCTTCACTCACAATACAAGGTGTCCTTCCATGTGGAGCACTAAGAGCACCAATAGCTACATCACATCTCATTAATGCTTTTTCTAAAACTTTAGGTTGGATGACCGAAGTAAAAACCTTTTGCCCAATTTCATTCTGAAGGCGTCTTAGTTTAAATAATGAATTATCAAATACTTTTACAGAAACACCAAGTGATAAAGCGGCACTAGCAGCAAACTGTCCTACAGTACCAGCACCAATTATTACTAATTCTGGGGGTGTTATACCAGCAACTCCTCCCATCATCAATCCTTTTCCATTATTAGCATTACTCATAAGCTCTGCTGCAATTAAAAAAGAAGAAGTTCCAGCTATTTCTCCCATAGATCTAACTAAAGGAAAAGAACCGCTCTGGTCTTCAATGTAATCCCAAGCTATAGCTGTAATTTTTTTAGCCATTAATTTTTTTAATGCATTTTCAGGCTGAGCAGTAATCTGTAGGGCAGAAAATAGTATCTGCTTATGCTTCATTAAAGAAATCTCATTGTCATTAGGTGGGCTTACTTTGAGTATTATATCTGCCTTATATATTTGTTTAGTGTCGTATATAATTTCAGCGCCAGACTCACTGTAGTCAGAATCCGAAAAATTTGCGTTTTCACCAGCACCAGTTTCAACAACAACTCTGTGACCATTTGCAACTAATAAACTTACTGACTCAGGTACTAATGCGACTCGTTGTTCTTGTAACTCTGTTTCTTTTGGAATTCCGATATATAAATTTTGATTCTTCTGGCTAGTTTCTAGCATTTCCTCTTGAGGAGAAAGTGATGCTTGAAGTGCTAATGATTTAAGTGCATCTCCAGATAAACTCATGTCTTAATATTAATTTCTCGTAGGCCTTTGTCTACTGTTATATTTATCCTTACGCAATTAGATGGCAAAAAGTTATAAATATTTTGAGGCCACTCAATAAAACACAAATTTTTATCGTTAATTATCTCAAGTAAGCCTATATTTTCTACCTCATTTTCATTTTCAATTCTATAGCAGTCTACATGGTAAATAGTCTGCATATTATCTCCCAAATAGGTATTTATAATACTGAAAGTTGGAGAATTAGCATCTTGAACACCTAAAATAGATGCTATTGAACTAATAAGAGTAGTTTTTCCACTTCCCATTTCTCCTTCAAACAAAAATAAATTATAGGCTTTTGTTAATTCAATAATTTCTTTAGAAACTTTACTTAATTCAGAAAGTTGATTAATAATAAAGGACTTATTATACATTATTTACGAGCTATAAAAATGAGTTCAGAAGAATTCAATCTTAATTTTTCATAGTCTACATCTTCT
Organism: Flavobacteriales bacterium; assembly: GCA_038108155.1. Taxonomy (GTDB): domain Bacteria; phylum Bacteroidota; class Bacteroidia; order Flavobacteriales_D; family Parvicellaceae; genus MED-G20. Next base: position 18,299 of record JAYNHP010000026.1, read on the forward strand.
AGAGAAGTTTTGGGGTCAAAAACATCTACTTTAAAGCCTGCTTTTTCAAGCTTTTTTGGATAATCTAAGCCATACAATCTAACATGGTCTTTTTGCCAAAAGTGAATTTCTCTTTCTTTAGGATCGGTGATTGAAGAGTCTTCATAGGTGACTTTATTATTGTAATCAATTGGAACCTGAAAAATCCCCCATCCACCAGGTTTCATTACTCTGTACAACTCCTTCATACATTGGTGGTCGTCTTCAACATGTTCTAAAACATGGTTGCAAAAAATAACATCATACAAATTATCTTCAAGAGGAATTTTATGTAAATCAAAATGTAAATCAGCAATTGGAGATTCCATATCTGCAGTAGTATAATTCAGATTTTTTTGTTTTTTAAAAATTGGATAAAAACATTGTTCTGGAGCAATGTGAAGAACTTTTTGAATTTCCTCTTCGAAAAAAGAACTCTTTTTCAAATAAAGCCACATCAATCTATGTCTTTCCAAAGTCAAATCATAAGGACATAGGACATTTTCTCTATGTGCGGTATTAGACCCATAAGAAAGGAATTTTCTGAAATCTCTCTCACACACTGGGCAATGTACTTCATTTCCATAATAAGCCAATGGTGCAAATAATTTGAATAAATAACTTAGCCTTATTAAAAGTGGCCTTGGAAGAGTATTCAGTAGAAATTTGTAGAGCTTCTTCATTTCAATAAATTGTCAATTTCTTGGGCATAATCCAACGAATCGTCTCTGTAAAAATGCAATTCTGGCATTTTTCTTAATTGGTTTCTTACCAATTTACTTATCTCGTATCTTATAGAATTTGATTGAGTATATATATGGTCAAATGAGTCATCGTTATCTTTTCCTCCAAAAATACTTATGTAAACTTTCGCAATAGATAAATCTGGACTCATTCTTACGGTTGTTACAGTAACCATTGCCCCTTTACCAATTGAAGTTGCATTTCGCTGGAAATAGATTCCAAGCTCTTTTTTAATTACACTAGCTATTTTTTCTTGTCTTACACTCATTAAGGATGCAAATTTAGAAAAAGAGATCACTTTAACACAATAGTTAGAGATGTTGATAGTTGATAATAACAATTAAAGAAGTATATTAACTTTGCAAAAGATGATTAAATATGAAAAACTTAATTAGGATAGCTAAAATAACCCTGCAATTCAAAAGAACTCTTTTTTTGAATCTAGGATTTAATATTCTAGGAATGGTCTTTTCCATCTTTTCTTTTGCTATGATCATTCCCTTATTAAGAATTATATTCAATTCTTCTAATGCTTTTTTTGAAAAAACAATTAGCTCCTACCATGGGGATTTTACCTGGACTAAAGATGGATTATTAAACTTTATTAATTATTACTTAGCCAAGCATGCAATAAGTGAAGGAAGATATTCTACACTAATATTGATCTGTATATTTTTAGTAATAATGGTTTTTTTGAAAAATATGTTTACTTTTTTAAGCACGTTTTTTCTCTCAGATTTAGTTCAAAGTTCTGTAAAAAAATTGCGAGAAAAAATGTATCAGAAAATACTTGTTTTACCTATGTCCTTCTTTTCTGATGAAAGAAAAGGAAATTTATTATCGACATTTTCTGCAGATTTAAAAGAGACTGAACTTGCAATTAAAGCAACTACTAATGCAATTTTTAAAGATCCATTTTATGTTATTGGCTATTTTGCTACCCTTTTTATTATAAGTTTTAAATTGACTTTTTTCATTGTTTTGTTCTTGCCTATTGCGGGACTCATTATTTCAAAAATTAGTAATGGTTTAAAGAAGAGATCTAAAAAGGGACAAGAGAATTTGGGAGATATCTTATCCTTGACAGAAGAAACTTTATTTGGCTTAAAAATTATAAAAAGTTTTAATGCTCAGTCCTTTATCAATAACAAATATCAGAAGAAAAGTAATTCGCTTTATAACTTAATGCTTGGAATAAATAGAAGAATTTACTTAGCTTCTCCAATAAGTGAATTTTTGGGAGTTTTGGCAACTTCTGGAGTCTTATTATACGGTGGAAACTTAGTTCTAAACCAGTTTATTCAGCCAGATGTTTTTATTGGTTATCTGATTTTGTTTTCTCAGCTTATAAGTCCATTCAAATCTATTTCTAAAGCTGTTTATGACTCATCTCAGGGAATAGCCGCTTTAGAACGAATTGAAAAAATAACATTACAAGACCAAATAATTATAAATAGTCCTGCAACTTCACAACCCTTAAGTTTCAAAAAAGAAATAAGTTTTAATAAAGTTTCCTTTAAGTATAACCAGGAACAGGTTTTGGAAGACATTTCATTTAAAATAAAAAAAGGAGAAACAGTAGCAATTGTAGGTCATTCTGGGGCGGGTAAATCAACTATTGCAGATTTATTAATTAGATTTTATGATGTTATCGAAGGAAGTATAAATATTGATAACATTAATATTAAAAAAATCAATCTAAATCAGCTTAGAAACTTAATGGGAGTAGTAACACAAGATTCTATTCTTTTCAATGATACTGTAGTAAATAATATTGCTTTTGGAGTTGAAATAGAAAATTCTAAAGTCTTGGAATCTTCTAAAATGGCCAATGCTGATGAATTTATTCAAAACCTTGATGAAAAATATGAGACTTTTATTGGAGACGCCGGCAACAAATTGTCTGGTGGTGAAAAACAAAGGTTGAGCATAGCTAGAGCAATTTATAAAAACCCGGAAATACTTATTTTAGATGAGGCAACATCTTCATTAGATACCAAGTCTGAAAAAGCTGTTCAAGAAGCTTTAAACAGATTAATGAAAAATCGTACTTCTTTGGTTATAGCTCATAGATTATCAACAATCCAAAATGCAGATAAAATTATTGTTTTAGATAATGGGAAAATTGTAGAAATAGGTAATCACAAAGAATTGGTAGCCAAAAACAGCTTCTACAAGAAATTTATAGATATGCAATCTTTTGAGTGATGGATGTAAAACCAAAAAAACACTTAGGACAACATTTTTTAATAGATGAAAAAATAAGCGAGCGAATATCTAATGCTATTTCAAAGTCTAAAAAAATTAACTTACTTGAAATTGGACCTGGGACAGGTGCTTTAACAAAATTTCTTTTGCATGAAAATATTGATTTAATTTCCTACGAGTTAGACATTGAATCAATAACCTATTTAAAAAATACATTTCCAACTTTGATAGTTTACAATAAAGATGTTTTAAAAACTGATTGGAGTAAAATATTTAAAGGAAACTATTCTGTCACTGGTAATTTCCCCTACAACATATCTTCTCAGATACTTTTCAAAATCTATGAAAACAGAACGAAAATAGATGAAATGGTGGGAATGTTTCAGAAAGAAGTTGCCGAAAGGGTTTGCTCGGGGCCAGGGACTAAGAAGTATGGTATTTTATCTGTATTAATTCAAGCATATTACGACGTAGAATATTTATTTACAGTAAATGAAGAAGTTTTTAATCCACCACCAAAAGTAAAATCTGGTGTGATTAAAATAACTAGAAATAATATAATTAAACTAGATTGTGACGAAAAATTATTTTTTCGAGTTGTCAAAGCTATTTTTAATCAACGAAGGAAAATGGCTAGAAATTCACTAAAATCTTTATTAGGAGATAAAAAAATTGACCATATTTTACTAACAAAAAGACCAGAGGAACTTTCTATTGAAAACTTTACAGAAATCACAAAGATGATAGAATCCAAAATTAACTAGCTAAAATCCAGTTAATAATTCATATTTTCGCGTAGATTATATTTCATACTTTTTTGCATGCAGTTTGAATTAACTAAAGAATTTATAGACAATGTCATTTCAGCAATTGAAAGTGAAGACAATAGCTATATAGTAGAAGCTATTAATCCTTTGCATCCTGCTGACATTGCAGAAATATTAGAAATAGTTGATCTTCCGCAAGCTCAATATCTATACCAATTGCTAGATGAAGAATTAGCTTCAGAAGTTTTAGTAGAAATCGAGGAGGATACAAGAGAGCAGTTTCTTGAATCTTTTTCTGCTGAAGAAATTGCCGAGTCCATAGAAAAAATGGATGCTGACGATGCAACTGATTTAATTCAAGATTTGCCAGAAGAAGTCCAAGAAGAAGTTCTTGAAGCTTTAAAAGACGAAGAACATTCCTCAGATATTTCTATGCTGATGAACTATGACGAAAATAGTGCAGGTGGAATAATGGATATAGATTTTGTTTCTGCAGATTGGAATTGGACAGTTAAGAATGCACTTAAAAAACTTAGAGAACAAGTAGAAAATGTAAATCAAGTTTATACTATTTATGTAGTGGATTCTTCCAACAAATTTAAAGGAATACTTTCTCTTAAAAGATTTCTATATGCATCTGACGAAACTTTAATAAAAGATATTTATAGAAAAGACTCTATTTCAGTTTTGGCAAATGAAGACTCTGAATCTGTAGCATTAAAAATGGAAAAATACGACTTAGTTGTGGTACCAGTTGTGGATGAAAACAACAAATTGCTTGGTAGAATTACCATTGATGATGCTCTAGATGTTATTAAAGAAGAAGCAGAAAAAGATTATCAGATGGCAAGTGGGATTTCTGAAAAAGTAGAATCTTCAGACTCATTATTTTTAATTAGTAGAGCTAGATTTCAATGGTTGTTAATTGGACTAATAGGTGGAATTCTTTGGGCATATGTAATTGGCTTTTTTGAATATCAACTAAAGGAAAATGCTGTAATGGCAACGTTCATACCATTGATATTGGCTATGGGAGGGAATGTTGGTGTGCAATCTTCGGCAATTATAGTACAATCTTTAGCTAACAATACTTTGAATTACGAATCCATTTTTAAAAAATTATTCAAAGAACTTCTTGTTGCATTATTCAATGGGTTTATTTGCGCTTCTATAGCTTTGATATTCTGTTGGATAACAAGAAGTGATTTTTATCTTGCTTTAACGATTGGAGTTTCTTTAGTTGCTGTATTTACTTATGCGGGTCTTTTTGGCACATTTGTTCCATTGATACTTAATAAATATAAAATTGACCCTGCGCTTGCAACTGGCCCATTTATAACCACCACTAATGATATTATTGGATTACTCATCTATTTCTTAATAGGAATGGCTTTATACTTTTAGTCATGAGAATTGTTGTTCTAGATGATTTTTCTCCAATTATAAATCAAACTCTTTCCAATTGGAACTGGCAGATTATTAATGGCCAAAATTGGACTCTAGAAGATTTTAAAAAAAATGCCAACCAAATAGAAGGAATTATAATTAGATCTAAATTCCCCTTGGATAGGGAGAATCTAACATTAGCAAAAAAATTAAAATTTATAGCTAGACCTGGGTCTGGATTAGAAAATATTGATTTAAAATATTGTGAAGAAAATAACATAGAAGTTTTTCGAAGTCCTGAAGGAAATAGAGATGCCTTAGCAGAACACACATTAGGAATGCTTCTTTCTCTCGTAAACCATTTAAATATTGCAAATAATGAAGTTAGAAACAATATTTGGGAAAGAGAAAAAAATAGAGGAACTGAGCTAAAAGGTAAAGTAATGGCCATTATTGGATATGGATATATGGGAAAGGCATTTGCTCAGAGGCTTAATGGATTTGAAATGGACGTTATTGCATATGACAAATACATTTCTGGATTTGGTAATAATTATGTAAAAGAAGTTAGTTTGGAAGAAATATTTCAAAGAGCAGATTTTGTTAGTTTACACACTCCATTAAGCAGTGAAACAATAGGAATGATGAATAGCTCTTTTTTTGAGAAATTCCAAAAACCTTTTATCGTAATTAATACTGCTAGAGGAAAATCTCTTGTTTTAGAAGATTTAATCACTTATTTAAAATCCAAAAAAATAATTGGTGCCTGTTTAGATGTTCTAGATGTTGAGTCTTCAAATTTTAGCCTAAATAAGGCTGAAAATCAAAGTTTTGAAAAACTTAAAAAATTTAAAAATGTTGTCTTAAGCCCTCATATTGCAGGATGGAGCTACGAATCAAAAGAAAAAATGGCACAAGTAATTTTAGAAAAAATTCATCGAAAATTTATATTATAGCAACTATTATCAAGATGAGTAAATCAATTTTTTATAAAATTCTAGGTCCACTTCTCTTCCTTTCAACTTTATTTTTAAATCCACCCTATGAAATGACAGAAAGTGGCTTTAAACTATTAGGAATTATTCTTTGGATGGCAGTATGGTGGATTAGTGAGGTAGTACCCATAGCGGTTACTGCTCTATTACCAATAATTTTATTTCCCTCAGCGAACGTGCTAAATATTCAAGAAACAGGATCCAACTATGGTCATAAATATATTTTCTTGTTTATTGGTGGTTTTATCTTAGCTAATGCAATCCAAAAATGGAATCTTCATAGAAGAATTGCATTAAATATCATATTAAAATTAGGTGGAAGCAATGATAAAATTATATTGGGATTCATGCTAGCAACTGGATTTCTTTCCATGTGGATTTCTAACACAGCAACAACTGTAATGATGCTACCAATTGCTTTATCTGTTATTAATCAGGTGAAAGATCATCCAGACACATTAAAAAATGAAAATAAAATTTTCGGAAAAGCATTGATGTTAGCAGTGGCCTACAGTGCTTCTGCTGGTGGAATAGCCACTTTAATTGGAACGCCACCAAACTTAATATTTGCAGGTTTCGTTCAAGATAATTTCAATATTGAAATTTCATTTTTTCAGTGGATGAAGATTGGTCTTCCAGTGTCCATTATTTTAATGTTTTTTGTTTGGTGGTTTTTAACAAAAGTTGCTTTTAAAATGAATAAAGTTGGGTTTCCTGGAGGAAAGAAAGAGATTAATAGACTGTTAAATCAAATGGGAGGTATTAGTAATGAAGAAAAGAAAATTCTTTCTGTATTTACCATTACTATACTCTGCTGGATATTTAGAAAAAATACCATAAACCTTATAATTCCAAATTTTGACGACAGTATGATTGCAATTTCAAGTGCAATTATTTTGTTCATTTTACCTTCCAAAACAAATAAAGAGCCATTAATGAAATGGAAAGATGCTATTTCTATTCCTTGGGGGATACTGCTACTTTTCGGAGGTGGATTATCCATTGCTAAGGGATTTCAAGCTACAGGTTTAGACAATTGGATTGGGGAGCAATTAACTTTTATCTCATTTTCAAGTGCATTTATTGTTATTCTACTTATTGTAGCTGGTGTGAATTTTCTTACAGAACTCACCTCTAATATGGCAACTACAGCTATGCTTTTACCAGTAATGATTCCATTAGCTGCTCTTATGGATATAAATCCTTATTTATTACTAGTAGGAACAACGCTAGCTGCTTCATGTGCGTTTATGTTGCCAGTTGCAACACCTCCAAATGCAGTTGTATTTGGATCTAAACTGCTAAATATCGCTGATATGGTAAAAGTTGGAATTCTTATAAATCTTTTTTCAATACTATTGATTCTTTTAATGGTTTATTTTGGAATGCCTTTTAT
>JAYNHP010000027.1:0-1174 GCA_038108155.1 Flavobacteriales bacterium
AAAGGTAATGCAGCTTTAATTTTAACATCTTTAAGCCAAGTTGATTCTTTCCATTCTTTAGTTTCTTCCATTATACTGCTCTAAGTGTTTTATGCTATTTAGCTTTTTAAAATGATTTGTTTTCAGCATCCTTAATGCGTGCTGTTCCTTAGTGACTTTAATATACTTTAGTAATACTGCTTCTGTCTTGTGTCCGCTTAAATTCATAATCTGTATTGTATCCATGCCATTTAAATATGCTATAGTGCAGAATGTTCTTCTTGCTGAATGGTTTGTGAGTAATTCAAATTGTTTTGCTGATTGTGTAATATCACCTTTGTCATTTCTTAAGTATAAAACCTCATCAAAACCACACCATTTCCCAAGTTCTTTAAGTTTATTGTTTGATTCTTGTTCACTACCTATAAGTGGAAATCCCTTGTGTTTTTCTATGATGCTCAATGCAACATCAGGTATTGGAGCAATAACTTCTTGGCCTGTTTTAGATTGAATGTATTTGAGACACTTTATTTTATCATTAGAGTACGCATCTTTGATTTCAATAATATTTCTTTTATCAAGTTTCTGGTAATCCCTAACTCTCATGCCACAAGTAAAAGCATTAAAACAATAAGCATCTCTAATATTATGATAGGAAATTGGTTTGTCATTTAAGTCAAGATTATATAGAGTATTTAATTGTTCAAGGTTGAGTGCTGTAGATAAACTCTTTGATTGTATAACTCTCCATTCTTTAGAAATGTAGTTTGGAAACTTAATTCTGTATTCATCACTGATTTTACTTAATGCAGCTTTGAAGTTTTTAATAACTGCTCCCAAGTTGCCTTCTGCATAATCTTCATCACAATCTTCTCTTAAATAACTTAATAGTTTGTTGTAAAGTTTTTTGTTAATATGGCTTGGTTTTATTCTGCCATTTAACTTTTCAAAGTTTTCTATGTGTTTAAATAAGGTTTTGTAATTTTTAAATGTGTACTCAGAATACTTTTACCATTGTCTTTTAGAATCTTTCCCTCTTGAGCATTATTAACCCAGTTGTTTAATAGCTCATTAAAATCAAATTGATTTTCCTTTCTTGCCCTTTGAACAGATTGTCCATTATATGATGTAGGAATTTCATTTACAATTTCTTTAGTAAGTATTTCACCTTCTTTTAAAAGTTGATTAATGTTTT
>JAYNHP010000027.1:1184-25708 GCA_038108155.1 Flavobacteriales bacterium
TTTGTTAGGTTATCATTAATATATTTTGCATTATCAATACCTTCTTCTTTACAAACTCTTACTTTTTGTTTTTCATTAATCCAGTTCTTTGGATTGTTAATTTGTAATTTAGTAGCTAATCTAAATCTATTGCCTTTACCTCTTCCAATACTGTAATCAATATTTATAGAATTGAATCTTGCATGTTTTCTTATGTAGTATTTAAATGCCATTTTATAAAATTAATAAAAGTGACAACATAAGTGACAACATAAGTTGATTATTATTTTACAACATTATTATATAATTTATATTTATATATCTATTAATTACTATTTAGAGTGTAAAATATTAAATAGATGAAATTAATAAAAGTACTCCCACCGGGACTCGAACCCAGATCTACTGCTTAGGAGGCGGCTATTCTATCCAGTTGAACTATGGGAGTAATAAAGCTTTAATTACCTAATGGTGTTACCTGCTTCTAAATCTTTAGTAGGAGATACAAAAGCCAATTCGCCTTCTGTTGTTTCGGCCATCAAAATCATCCCTTGTGATTCTACTCCTCGTATTTTTCTAGGAGCCAAGTTCAGTAAGATACTAACCTTTTGACCAATCACTTCTTCTGGTTTAAAATGTTCGGCAATTCCAGAAACAACAGTTCTTACATCAATTCCTGTATCTACCGTAAGTTTTAATAATTTATCTGCTTTTTCTATTTTTTCTGCTGCTGTAATAGTTCCTACTCTAAGGTCCATTTTAGAGAATTCATCAAAAGTAATTTCGTCTTTCATAGGAGGATATTTATTGGATTTTTGACCTTGTTTTTTTAATTTTTCTATCTGCTCATCAATTTTTTCGTCTTCTATTTTTCGAAAAAGAATTTTGGGCTCATTTATTATATGATTTTCTAGTATTAATTCGTCCTTACCAGCTTGATCCCACCTAGGGAGATTGATATTTAATAGCTTGGCTAATTCCAAAGCTTTTTTGGGCATAAAAGGCTCGAAAACTATAGCCAAATTAGCAGTAATTTGTAAAGATATATTCATTATTGTTTTTACCCTTTCTGGATCTGTCTTTATTAACTTCCAAGGTTCAGTATCTGCCAAATATTTATTCCCAGCTCTAGCTAATTTCATTGCTTCTCCTTGTGCATCTCTAAATCTAAAGGAACGGATTGCTTGCTCAATATTATCAGGAGTTTCTTTGATAGTTTTCAGTAACTCAATATCTACTTCTAACAAATCATTTCTTGATGGAGCAATCCCGTTATAATATTTTTTTGTCAGCACTAAAGTCCTATTTACAAAATTCCCAAATATAGAGCAAAGCTCGTTGTTGTTTCTTGCTTGGAAATCTTTCCATGAAAAATCACTGTCTTTGTTTTCCGGAGCAATCGAGCAAAGTACATACCTCAAAATATCTTCTTGATTAGGGAAGTCAGTTATATAATCTTTTCCCCAAACCGCCCAGTTTCTAGAAGTACTTAATTTCTGACCTTCTAAATTTAAAAACTCGTTGGCAGGGACATTGGTTGGTAAAATGTATCCATCTAATTCAGATAATATTGCAGGGAATATTATGGTGTGAAAAACAATATTGTCTTTTGCTAAAAAGTGAACCAAATTGGTGTCTTTATTTTTCCAGTAATCCTCCCAAATCTTTCCATTTTCATTTGCCCATTTTTTGGTTGCTGAAATGTATCCAATGGGAGCATCAAACCAAACATAAAGTACTTTTCCTTCTCCATCTTCCTCAGGGACTTTAACTCCCCAATCTAAGTCTCTTGTAATTGCTCTAGGTTGAAGGCCTGCTTTAATCCAGCTCATACATTGACCAACTACTTGATTCTTCCAATTTTCAGAAATGTGTACTTGTTCTCCATTATAAATACCTTTTTGTATCCATTCACTCAACCATTTCTCGTGTCTATCTAAAGGTAAATACCAATGAGTAGTATTTTTCAATTGAGGACTTTTCCCACTAAGGGTGGAAATTGGATCGATAAGTTCTAACGAACTAAGAGCACTTCCGCATTTTTCACATTGATCTCCGTAGGCATTTTTATATCCACACTTAGGACACTGGCCAGTTATATACCTATCGGCCAAAAACTGTTGGTATTCTTCATCGAAATATTGTTCTGAATCTTTTTTTACAAAAGCTCCTTTTTTATCCATTTCCAAAAACAATTCTTGAGCAGTTTCATGATGGTGTTTGGAAGAAGTCCTATCATAAATATCAAAACTAATTCCTAGTTTTTCAAATATGTCTTTATTTGAGAAATGATACTCATCTACTATGTCTTTTGGACTTTTATTTTCTTTTTTTGCTCTTAGAGTGATAGCTGCACCATGCTCATCAGATCCACAAATAAAAGCAACATCTTCACCATTAGATCTTAAAAATCGAGCATAAATATCAGCAGAAATATAAACACCGGCTAAGTGACCTAAATGCAATGGGCCGTTAGCATAAGGAAGTGCTGCGGTTATGGTATGTCTTTTTGGATTTTTCAAAATTTAATTTAGAATGGCCAAATATAAGTTAATATGCTATTTTTATCCTAAAGAATTTAAATGAAATGAATTTACCCCCCAAATTAAAACCTAACGATGAAGTTATTCTGATTGCTCCGGCTAGAAAAGTGGAATTAGAATCGCTACTAATGGCCGAAAATTTATTGTTAAAATGGGGGTTGAAACCATTGCGCTCTAAAAATATTTTAGCGGAGGCTGGTATTTTTGCAGGGGATAAAGAAAAAAGAATAATAGATTTACAATGGGCTGTAGATCATCCTACAGCAAAGGCTATATGGTGTTTTAGGGGAGGGTATGGTTCTATTCAACTTTTAGAGGGATTAAATCCAGCGTCTTTTTTACAAAACCCTAAATGGATAATAGGTTTTTCAGACATTACCAATATTCACTGTTTCTCTAATATTATTTTAAATACAGCTTCTATTCATGCTACAATGCCAATAAATATTGGCTTAAATACCCCCAAATCTTTAGAATCTTTAAAGGAATTTCTATTTAAAAAAGAAATAAACTATAAAATAAATTCTTCTTCTCAAAATATACATGGTGAGGTTAAGGGTGCTATAGTTGGAGGAAATCTTTCAGTTTTATGTGCTAACTTAGGAACCAATTACCAGCCAGATTTTGAAAATAAAATTTTATTTATTGAAGATATAGATGAATATTTTTACAAAATTGACAGAATGCTATGGCAGTTGAAATTTGCAGGTGTATTTCACCAAATAAATGGGCTTATTATAGGTCATTTCACCAACACTAAAGATAATTCTACAGCATTTGGAATGGATTTAGAAGAAATAGTATTACAAAAACTTAATGAATTCGATTTTCCTGTAGTTTTTAATTTTCCATCAGGACATGAAAATGAAAATTTAACATTACCATTAGGACTACCGCTAAAGCTAAAAGTGAACTCTAGATTTACTTCATTAAAAAGTTAATTAAGAACAATATGAAATCTTTAATTTTAACTTTAATTCTTACAATATTTTTTTCTCATAGAAATTTTTCACAGGTAGAAAAAGTTGAATTTGAGCTAGAGAAAACACCTTTTAAAATGAGTTTAAATTCTGGAGTTTATAAGTCTAGACTTTCGGGGGCTTCTCAAAGAGAAAATAGTTTTAGAAATTTTTCAATTTTTGCCCAAGTTTACTTTCCTTTTAAAAGATCTTTAGATAAACCCGAAAATTTCAGTCAATCTAACTCAGCTACAATTTTTTTTGATAGACTATTTACCGCTAGTCCGGTAGCTATTTTCCATTTGACAGAAAAAGGGGGCAATGCTATGGGAATGGGTCAAGAATTGTCTTTTAAAATTGCACAAAAAACATTTTTAAAATCTCAAGTAGCAGTAGTTTGGGTTGAATCAAATTCTCAGAAAAATGACGGTCTTAAAAGCGGGCTTAATTTTCATCATTTTTGGCATTTTTGTTCTTATATAAATTCTAAAACCTATCTTTCAATTGGATACAACCATATTTCAAACGGCAAAATATTTTCTAAAGAAGTAGGATGTTTATTTGACATGGTGGTAGTAGGAATTGCACATTCTTTCACCAAATAAAACATAATTTATAACTAAAATAGCATGCATATATTTAGATTATTTGTTCTTACATTTTTTTTCAATCTACTGTTTTTTATTTTCCCTGCTCAACAATTAAGCGGGTCTGAAATATACCATCAAATTAAAAAATTAAATGTTCTAGGAAATGTTCTTTACCTTGCAGCTCACCCAGATGATGAAAACACAAGATTTATTAGTTATTGTGCAAACGAAAAGCTTTTAAATACTGGTTATTTGTCTCTTACTAGAGGAGATGGAGGGCAAAACTTAATTGGAACAGAGATAAGGGAAGAATTAGGAATTATAAGAACTCAAGAATTATTATCTGCAAGAAGAGTAGATGGAGGACAACAATTTTTCACTAGAGCCAATGATTTTGGTTATTCTAAAACACCAGAAGAGACATTGAAAATATGGGATAAAGAAAAGATTCTTTCCGATGTGGTATGGGTAATAAGAAATTTTCGTCCAGACGTGATAGTTTGTCGTTTCCCCATTGATGGAAAAGGAGGCCATGGCCACCATACTTCCTCTGCACTTTTAGCTATGGAAGCTTTTGATTTAGCTGCAGACTCCTTAGCCTTTAAAGAGCAATTAAAGGATGTAAGTATTTGGCAACCCAAAAGAGCGGTGGTAAATACTGGAAGATGGTGGAATAGTAATATTTCCGATAATGATCCTGGAGTTGTTTCCTTAGATATAGGAGGATATAACGATTTGTTAGGAACTTCCTATAATGAATTGGCGGCTTTAAGTAGGTCTATGCACAAGACTCAAGGCTTTGGAAGCACTGGTAAAAGAGGAGAATTTCTAGAGTTTTTTGAATATTTAAAAGGAGATACCGCAAGCAATGAACTTTTTGAATCATTGGATTTTTCATGGGGGAGGGTCTCAAAAAGTGAAGCAATACAATCTTTGACTAATGATATCATTAGAAATTTTTCTATAAGCTCCCCATCACAGTCCATACCAAGGCTTTTAAAGTTAAGAACTGCTATTTCAAAACTAGAAGATAAATATTGGAAGGAAATTAAAATGAAAGAAGGAGAGGATTTAATATTACAATGTTCGGGCTTATATATAGAAATGACCACCTTGTCTTCTAAAAAACCAAACGAAGATTCAGTTTCCTTTAATTTAGAAATTATCAATAGATCTAACATCAAAATGAAATTAAAATCAATTTCTTGTAAGGATTTTAATTTTCACAAAAAACTTTCAAAATCATTGAAGGAAAATCAAAAAATAATACTAAAAAATAAAGCCATTGTCCCCACAAAACTACCAATTAGCCAGCCATACTGGTTAGAAAAGCCATCTTTTTTTGGGGCTTATGATGTCGATTCATTACAGCTAATTGGTAGAGCTGAAAATAATCCCTCCGCAGAATTTTTAATTTCTGTAGAAGTTGGAGATGAAACTATTGATTATAAAAGGCCATTAATATTTAAGTGGAATGATCCGGTAAAAGGGGAGCAAAATAAAAATTGGATAGTTTGTCCAAAAGTAACAGCAAATATCGATCAAAAAGTAATGATATTCTCTGATGAATCTGCTCAGAAAATTTTGGTTACTGTAGTTGCTCACTCTGCAAATCAAAAAGGGGATATTAATATTATTCATCCCCAAGGATGGAAGGTAGAAGGGCCAACTGAATATTCTTTAAAAACAGAAGATGAGGAGCTTGTGTTAGAATATTTTATTTCCCCCAATAAAAACGCTAATTCTGGAGTTTTAAAGGTCCAAATTAACGGTGTAGATGCCCATGCAATGAATACAATTGTGTATGACCATATAACTGAGCAAAGATGGTTTCCAAAATCTGAACTACAGCTGGTACATTTAAACCTAAATACAGTTCCTAAGAAAATTGGATATTTAATGGGAGCAGGGGATTTAGTTGATCAACATTTAAAAATTTTGAAATACGACATAAATCAAATCAGCACCAAGGACCTAACTCTAAAGGATTTAAAAAATTACGATGTAGTTATCACTGGAGTGAGATTTTTTAATGTTGAAGAAAAAGCACCTTATATCGCTAATTTACTTCTTAAATATGTTAGCCATGGAGGGAATCTGATAGTTCAATACAACACCAGCTACAGACTAAAAACTAAAAACTTTTATCCTTATCCTCTTCAAATTTCTAGAGATAGAGTGACTCAAGAAGACGCACAAGTAACGTTTTTAAATGATTCTCACCCTGTAATGAATTTTCCAAATAAGTTAACTAAAAACGATTTTAATAACTGGGTTCAAGAAAGAGGATTGTATTTTCCAAACGTTTGGAGTAAGGATTACCAACCAATATTTTCTTGGAATGATTTTAACGAGGAGCCAAAACAAGGATCCTTACTTATAGCTAAATATGGTAAAGGCTATTATACATATACAGGTATTTCTTTTTTTCGTCAACTTCCTGCTGGAGTAAGCGGAGCATATAAATTATTAGTTAATATAATTAGTTTAAATAATGATTGAATCTGAAAAACCTCCAGTTTTTAAATCTTGGAACCACTGGTATATCCTTCTTCTTCTAGTTTTACTACTATTTGTTTTAGTTCTTAGCCGGTTAACACATTATTTTTCATGAGTAACTTAGACTGGTTTGTACTAATTTTCACCTTAGCTTCTATAGTAACTTATGGCATATGGAAAACTCGTGGTGCAAAAGATTTAAAAAGTTATTTGAAAGGAAATAATGATGCTAAGTGGTGGGGAATAGGAATTTCTATAATGGCCACCCAAGCCAGTGCAATTACTTTTTTATCTACCCCTGGCCAAGCTTACACTGACGGGATGAGGTTTATTCAGTTCTACTTTGGACTACCCATAGCAATGATTATTCTCTCAGTTACTTTCTTACCAATATTCTACAGATTGAAGGTATTCACTGCCTATGAATATTTAGAGACCAGATTTGACTTGAAGACTAGAACCTTAGCAGCTTTTTTATTTTTAATTCAAAGGGGACTGGCTGCAGGAATTACTATTTATGCTCCTTCCATAATTCTATCTACTTTATTAAATTGGAATCTAACATTTACCAATATTTTTATTGGTTTGTTAGTAATTCTATATACAGTTTCAGGTGGGACTAAAGCGGTTACACAAACGCAGAAACAACAGATGGCAGTAATGATGGGGGGGATGATACTCGCTGGAATTTTAGTAATAAATATGTTACCAAATAATATTAGCTTTTTGGATGCGGTAAATGTGGCTGGTAAAATGGGAAAACTTAATCTAGTTAATTTTGATTTTGATTTGGAAGACAGGTATAATTTTTGGACTGGGACAACAGCAGCTTTATTTCTATTTCTTTCCTATTTCGGAACAGATCAGTCGCAAGTACAAAGATACTTAACAGGAAAATCATTAGTCCAAAGCAGATTGGGACTAATTATGAATGGACTTCTTAAGATTCCCATGCAACTCATCATATTATTTATTGGAGTTATGGTTTTTGTTTTTTATCAATTTAATACTCCTCCAATATTTTTTAATAAGGTAGAACTTAACAATATAAAAAGCTCTAATTACTCTAACCAAGTAAATAGTTTAGAGAACAAATTTAAAGCTTTACATGATAAAAAGACAATGGATATTTATAGCCTTTTAGATGCTCAAAAGAATGAAGACAAGGTAAGAGTCCAAGAGTTAAAAAGAAGTGTATTAGCCACAGAAAAAAAAATGTATGAAATTAATAGTAATGTGAAAACTATAGTACTAAAAAATAATCCTTCTGCAGAAACAAATGATAAGGATTATATTTTTATGTCTTACGTAATTGACTATCTACCAACAGGTGTCATTGGACTTTTATTTGCTGTAATGTTTTGCGCAGCTATGTCTTCCACTGCCTCAGAACTTAATGCTCTTGCATCCACCACCACCATAGACATTTATAAAAGGTCTATTAAGAAAAAAGAAAATGATCACCATTATTTAATGTCTTCTAAATATTTCACACTTCTCTGGGGGGTATTGGCAATTCTATTTGCTACTACTGCTTCCCTGTTTGAAAACCTTATTCAAGCGGTTAATCTTCTTGGTTCGCTTTTCTACGGAACAATATTAGGAATTTTTATAGTGGCTTTTTATTTTAAAAATGTAAAGTCTAATGCTGTTTTTTATTGTTCAATTGCTGCAGAAATAATAGTGGTTTCTATTCATTTCTTAAACCATTACCAACTTGCACCATATTGGCTTCAAATGGGTTATTTGTGGTATAATGTAGTTGGGTGTTTGTTAGTAATATTATTTGCAACTTTGGGGCAGAAAATAATCAATCTACAAAAAGTTATTTAGACTTAATACTTTCTATTAAATCCTCACTTCTTTTAATGTATCCATAATCGTCTTTCTTTTCTCTGGCTAATTCAATCACTTCTTCTGCTACTGAAATAGATTCTTTTTTATTCCCCATTTTTTTAAGAATTCTAGCCTTGTGAAACTGCATCCAAAATGCATCAGGTCTTTTTTTAATTGCAGTATTTATCCACTCTAAGGCCATTTCATATTCAGATGTATTATCTGCAAAAAATTTAGCTCCATCATAGTAATCGTTAGCCGAAGGACCTTTTGTCAATAGCTCTAAGTACTGCTTCTCTATTTTTTTTGCTTCTAAAGATTCTATCTTAATATCAATTTTGGTATTTGCCCATTTTAAAGACATTATTGCGCTAAAAGATTGGAATGTCCCGAAATCAATAGTAAATGACTCTATGAAATCTTTAGTCTCAAAAGCTTTAACTTTAATTGCACAAACTTGATTTTTTTCATCATACTCTCCAACTCCCCATAGCTCTGTATTTTTATTTAATACAACTTTCCATTCTTTCTCTCCAGGAATAGTGAATAAAGAATAACTTCCCTTTTTAACATTAGCACCACCAAAAACACAATTTTCATTAAAGGTTATTTTGGTTGCTTTGTTGGCTCCAGTTCTCCACATTTTTCCATAGCTTACCAGCCCACCAAATATTTCTCTTCCTTTAGCTCCAGGTCTTGAGTACTCAACTGAAATATCAGATACTCCAACTTTTTGAGTAATTGTAGCAGTTGGACTTGGCTGAGGAGTTTTAATTTGCGCAGAAATAAAACTGTAACAAAAGATTGCAGAAAGGAGAAGAATTTTTTTCATTTTTATTTTTAATTAGATTTCAAATTTAAAATAATTAACTTAATAATTAAAACATTAAATTAAGTTAATAAATTGTCTGGTAGTAGTCAAAAAAAAGGAAAATTTGGAGAAAAAAAAGCACTCTCTTATTTAGAAGAAAAAAAATACAAAATTATCGAAACCAATTGGAGGTATCAAAAGTGCGAAATTGATATAATAGCATCCAAGAATAATGAATTGGTATTTGTTGAAGTTAAGACAAGAACCAACTCTATTATATCCCAAGAAAATCTAATTTCAATTGCCCAACAAAAGAGAATAATTTATGCTGCTGATTATTATATTAAAAAAAATAAAATTGATTTAAACATAAGATTCGACTTAATATATATTGAAAAAGATTTAAAATCTTTTAAATTCACCCACTTTAAAGAAATATTCATACCAACTATTGATTAGACTGAATAAATATATTTCAAACTCTGGTGTTTGCTCAAGAAGAGAAGCTGATGTTTTAATTGCTGAAGGCAAAATTAAAATCAATAATAAAGTAGTTACAACTTTGGGAACAAAAGTTTCTGAACAGGATGAGGTAGTTTTTAATGGGAAAATTCTAAAGGCTGAAAAACATCAATACATTTTAATCAATAAACCTAAAAATTGTATTACCACTGTCAAAGATACCCATGAAAGAAAAACAGTAATGGACATTATCCAAGGGGCATGTGACCAGAGGATTTATCCTGTAGGAAGATTGGATAGAGATACTACAGGATTATTATTACTTACAAATGATGGTGAGCTCACTAAGCGATTGACCCACCCCAGTTTTGGAATTAAAAAGAAATATGTTATACAATTAGAAAACAGTATTCACCCGGACTCTTTAAAAGAGATGGTTAGAGGAATTAATCTCGAAGATGGAGAAGTAAAGTACGATGACGTGAAATATGGTCGTCAACAAACAGATAGAACACAGTTAATAGTCACATTACATTCCGGAAAAAATAGAGTGATTAGGCGAACTATGGAGTATTTTGAAAAAACTCTTCTTCATTTAGATAGGATAGAATTTGCTGGAATTAAAAAAAATGACCTGAAAAGAGGTCAATGGAGGTTTTTAACCCCCAAGGAAATAGGGTTTTTAAAAATGATTAAGTCGCGCTAAGAACTACTCTACATGCATCTTGTTCTGCCGCTTTTTTGGAGGATCCGATCCCCTTTCCAATACTTTTCCCATTAGAAAAAACTTCCGAGATAAATTTAACTTCTTGCTGGTCATGGCTTGTTTTAAGTGTCTTAAAAACAATTGCAGTTCTTTTTTTTTGAAAAAGCATTAATAATTCACTTTTATAATCTCTATTCTCTAAAATTATTTGATCAATATTTATTTGATCTTTTAAAATAAATTCTTCGATACTTTTTTGCGCTTTTTCCAACCCTATATCAATTAAAATCGCTCCATAGAGAGCCTCAAAGGTATTGCCAATCAATGACTTATAATTATTACTACTTTTTTGATATAAAATAAAATTTTGTAGCCCAATATCTTCTCCAATTTTATTTAGACTTTCTCTGCTAACAATCTTAGCTCTTAACTGAGTTAAATAACCCTCATTTTCGTCTGGATAAACTTTAAATAAGTAATTAGCTACAGCCAATGATATAAACGCATCCCCTAAAAATTCTAGTCTTTCATTGTCGTATTGACTATTTTCAATATTTTTATAAGAACTGTGGGTAATTGCCTCTATATAAAGTCGTTGATTAATAGGACGAACTCCAAATTTATTTTTTAAAAAAAATATAAAATCTTTATTAAGTAGTGGTAAAGTCTTTTTTTTAAAAAAAAAACTAATCATTGAATTCTTTCACAATAATTGAGGTGTTGTGTCCCCCAAAACCAAACGTGTTGCTTAATGCTGCTTTCACCTCTCTTTTTTGGGCTTTATTTAAGGTTAGGTTTAGTTTATAGTCAATGTTTTCGTCTTTGTGCTTGAAGTTAATAGTTGGAGGAATTACATTGTCTTCAATAGATTTAACACAGGCAATAGCTTCTATAGCACCAGCAGCACCTAACAAGTGACCTGTCATAGATTTTGTGCTACTTATATTTAGTTTATAAGCATGTTCACCAAATACTTCTTTAATAGCTAAAGTTTCTGAAATATCCCCTAAAGGAGTAGAAGTACCATGGACATTTACATAATCTATGTCTTCTGGATTCATCCCTGCATCTTCCAAGGACATTTTCATTACATTAATTGCTCCTTTTCCTTCAGGATGAGGAGCAGTAATATGGTGTGCATCGGCAGTTAATCCACCACCAGCAACTTCTGCATAAATCTTGGCACCTCTTTCTTTGGCATGTTCTAATTCTTCTAGAATCAAACATCCTGAACCTTCTCCAAGTACAAATCCATCTCTAGTTGCGTCAAAAGGTCTTGAAGCAGTTGCTGGATCATCATTTCGAGTTGAAAGAGCTTTTAATGCGTTAAAACCACCTATTCCAGATATATTAACACCTGCTTCAGATCCTCCAGTAACTATAAAATCTGATTTACCTAATTGAATTAGCATCAGCGCATCAATGATAGCATTCGTAGAGGAAGCACATGCAGAAACAGTTACATAATTAGGACCACGTAGTCCATATTTAATTGATATATGACCTGCTGCAATGTCTACTATCATTTTAGGGACAAAAAATGGATTAAACCTTGGGGTTCCATCTCCATCTTTAAAATTAAAACATTCTTCCTGAAAAGTATACATCCCCCCGATTCCTGAACCCCATACTACTCCAGCTCTATCCAGATTCACTTTTTCCAAATCTAATTTAGAATCTAAAATTGCTTCTTGGGTAGTAGCTAGTGCATAAGCTGAAAAAGGATCCATTTTACGAGCTTCTTTTCTATCCATTATATCTAACGGATCAAAGTTTTTAACTTCACAGGCAAACTTAGTTTTGAATAGGCTGGCGTCAAATTTGGTAATTGGCTCAGCGCCACTTTTACCAGACAAAAGGTTTTTCCAATATTCATCAACAGAGTTACCAATTGGGGTCAAAGCCCCCATACCAGTTATAACAACTCGTTTTTTATTCATAAATGCAGGCTTGGTTGGGCTTAAGGAGAGAGTTATTTGTTCTCCTCAATATATTTTATTGCTTCACCAACAGTTTGAATATTCTCAGCTTGCTCATCTGGAATAGCAATATTAAATTCTTTTTCGAATTCCATAATTAATTCTACAGTATCTAAGGAATCTGCGCCTAAATCGTTGGTGAAACTAGCTTCGTTAGTTACTTCTCCTTCGTCAACTCCTAATTTATCAACTATTATTGATATAACTTTAGATTTTACGTCTGACATATTGTGTTTTTTAATTGTTTGCAGTGCAAATAAATAACTTTTCCTTTATTCAACAAAATACTTTACTTTAAACTTATTCAACAACTAAAGTTGATTAAATACCAATCTATGTCTATATTTCGAAAAACAAATCATGAAAATAGCCTTATTTGCCTCAGGAAAAGGAACTAATGTTGAAAATATTATCCGCTATTTTAATGGCAATAAAAGCGTGAATATTTCAGTTATTTATTCTAATAATAAAAATAGTGGAGCGATTTTACATGCGAAAAAATACCAAATCCCAGGAATTTTATTGAATAAAGAGGATTTATCTGATTCAAACGAATTGGTAAATGAATTAAATAGCAGCCAAATTGATTTGGTAGTTTTAGCCGGATTTCTTTTAAAAATACCTAGAAAATTTATTGAAGGATTTAATGGAAAAATAATTAATGTTCATCCTTCACTTTTGCCTAAATATGGTGGAAAAGGAATGTATGGAGACAATATTCACAAATTAGTTTTAAGTAATAAGGAAAATAAAACTGGTATTACCTTCCACTATGTAAATGAAAATTATGATGAAGGGAAAATAATAGCACAGTATGAGATTGAATTAGATGTTAATGAAACATTAAATTCACTAAAGAAAAAAATAAGTCGTGAAGAATTATTAAATTATCCTAAAATTATAAGTTCATTTTTAAATGAATAAGCTTAAAAGAAAAATACAAGAAATAATTTTTGAAGCAGATACTCCTATGGGAAAGTTGTTTGATCTTGCTTTACTGGTCATGATTTTACTAAGTGTTATTGTTGTGATGCTGGAAAGTGTAGAGTCTTACAGAAAAGAATGGTCTTGGCTTTTTGAGATTTTAGAATGGGTATTTACTATTTTATTTTCTTTAGAATATATACTAAGAATTTTCTCTGTAAAAAATCCTTTGAAATATATATTTAGCTTTTATGGTATAATAGACTTATTATCACTTATTCCCTCTTACATTGGAATTGCTATCGGAGCTAATAACATTTCCTCTATCAAAAGCATTAGAACCATCAGGTTGATTAGAATATTTAGAATCCTAAAACTTATAAGATATGTGAAGGAGGCAGCTGCTCTAAAAAAAGCATTTATTGCAAGTAAGCAAAGAATTATTGTATTTCTTTTTGTAGTTTTTTCTATTGTTGTTTTAATGGGAACCATCATTTATATGTTAGAAGATCCTAAAGACGGGTTTACATCTATTCCTAGAAGTATTTATTGGGCTATCGTAACCTTGACAACTGTTGGATATGGAGATATCGCTCCACAAACACCCTTGGGACAATTTTTTGCTTCAATTATTATGATTCTAGGATACTCTATTATAGCAGTCCCCACTGGAATGATATCGGTCGAACTCTCAAAAACATCTTTAAACACTCAATATTGTAGCGCTTGTTCCTTTGACAATCATGAAGATGATGCCATTTTTTGTAAAAAATGCGGAGAAGAACTTAATCCTGTAGTTGGATGAAAATAAATCTATATACCGACGGGTCTGCTAAAGGCAATCCAGGGAAAGGGGGATATGGTATAGTATTAAAAGCAGGAAATCATTATAAAGAGATTTCGCAAGGATATAGACATACTACAAATAATAGAATGGAACTTCTAGCGGTAATCGTTGGATTAGAACATTTAAAAAGTAATAAAAGCGATGTTGTTGTTTTCTCTGACTCAAAATATGTAGTGGATTCAGTAGAAAAAAAATGGGTTTTCCAATGGCAAAAAAAAGGATTTAAGGGGAAAAAGAATGCAGATTTATGGAAAAGATTTTTATTAATTTACCACAAACACAATGTTTCTTTTCAATGGATTAAAGGTCATGCTGGTCATCCAGAAAATGAAAAATGTGACCTTCTAGCTGTAGAAGCATCAGATTTCAAAGAATTATTGATAGATCAGGGCTATGAACAATCCATTGATGCAAACACACTTTTTTAAAATGAAAGCTATACAGCTAATAAAATATGGCTCTTCGAAAGATTCCTTTGAAATCAATGAAATTCCAATTCCAAATTTGATAAATATGGAAGATGTTCTCATAAAAGTACATGCATTTGGAATTAATTTTGCAGATGTCATGGCAAGAAAAGGCCTATATAGAGCTTCCCCTGCTTTGCCAGCTGTCTTAGGTTATGAAGTTGTTGGTATTGTAGAAAAAACTAAAGATCCTAAAAACAATCATTTAGTTGGTAAAAGGGTTCTTGCATTGACAAGATTTGGGGGTTATGCTCAGTATGCAGTAACTACAGTTCAAGGTTTAATTGAAATTCCAAAGTCTGTAAAAAATGGTACAGCTTTGGCCTTAGCTACTCAATATTGTACTGCTCTAATTGCAGTTCAAAAAACTGATTTAGAAAAAAATGATTTGGTATTAATTCATTCTGCAAGTGGTGGAGTCGGTACTGCTTTAACCCAGCTTTTAAAACAAAAAGGGTGTAAAATAATTGGGCTCACTAGGTCTGAATCTAAAATAACTTATTTGAAAAGAAATGGGGTAGATTTTCCAATTGATACAACTAAAAAAGATTATAAGCATCAAGTTCAAGAAATATTTCCCAACCAAAAGATAAAAGGAATTTTTAATTCAGTTGGAGGTAAAACATTTAAAAAAGACATGCAATTATTAGATAATACTGGCACATTTATATTTTTTGGAATTTCTGATAGAACAAATCAAAATAAAGGCTTTTTCCAAACTCTTTTGCAAATGTTTAAAATCGGAAAAATTCATCCAGCCACGCTTATTTTAAAATCACAAACTATTGCTGGATTAAATCTTTTAGAAATAGCAGATAAAAACCCTCAACAACTTCAAAAGGCTTTGAAAGAGTTGATTAATTTGTTAAGTAATAAATTAATTAACCCTGTTGCTGCAAATGAATTTTCTTGGGAACAAATTTCAAAAGCGCATTTTGGAATGGAGAACGCTCAATTTACAGGAAAAACTTATGTAAATATCTTAGATTAATGAAAAGAGTATTGGTTTTGTTTATAATTTTCATTTCTGGTGCTGGAATTATAATTTTTCTAAACCTAGAATGGCAAAACGACAGAAAATTGCCTGTTTATCAACCAAATGATATCAACCCAGAACTAGTAGATTCCTCACTGCATGGAAGAGGAAGAGGGGTTGATGGAGGAGATCATAAAATTTCTGAATTTGAACTCCTAGATCAACTCAATCAAAAAGTCACTAAAAAAATAATGCTAGATAAAATTGTCTTGGCAGATTTTTTCTTTGTTTCCTGTCCTTCGATTTGCCCCAAAATGACTAGTAATTTATTAACAATACACAAACATTTCAGGTTAGATAGTTCAGTCTTAATTCTTTCCCATACTGTTTGGCCCGAAGTAGATAACGTAAATGTTCTATACAGATATGCTGAAAAATATGGGGTAGACCATAAATATTGGAGATTTTTAACAGGGGAAAAACAAGAACTTTACCGATTGGCAAGACAAGACTACTTGGTTGTCCCTGACATAAATGATCCAAATTTTCAGCATGGGAATGATGCAGATTTTATTCATACTGAGAATATTGTTTTGATAGATCAAAAACAAAGAATAAGAGGTTTTTATGATGGAACAAGTGCAACCCAAATGCAACAAGCAATTGAAGATATAAAGCTTCTAAAAAAAGCCTATAATTAAATATATGGTTTTAATTTTTTTGCTAAATAATAAAAAGGAATGGTATCCAAAATAGCTATCACCATTTTAAAAACGTATCCAGACATTATAAAATAAATTAAAGAGTGGGTTAACTCACCATCTATTGTTCTTGGCAACCCATCTACAACAAAATGGGTGATTAATATTACTGCTGTGCTATCTACTAATTGGCTAATAAGTGTAGAAACATTATTTCTTAACCACATTTTTTTATTTCCTGTTTTACTTTTTAAATAATGAAAAATATTTACATCAATAAATTGGGCGCTTAAATAGGCAATCATAGAAGCTAAAGTTGCTCCCATACTTAATTTTCTTATGTGGTAAAATGCATATTCAGAGTGAATAACTACTTCGTTGTTTTTAATTTCGTAGAGTGGAGCGTTAGTTAATATTTGTTCTGGAGGGTCTAATATCCCAGCAAGCCAAATAAAGAACATAACCCAGATATTTAGAACAAGTCCCATCCAAACCACCCAGTTAGCTCTTTTTTTCCCGTAAAGCTCGCTTATAAGATCTGTACACAAAAAGGTAATTGGATATGGGAGGACTCCTATGGCAATAACAAATGGAACTTCTAAGCCTGAAAAAGTAAAGGAATAATCTATGAACTTAGATGTCCCTAAAATATTTAATAGGGTTATTGACCCAAAAAAGAACCCAGATAAAACGAGAAATATTATGGATTTATTTGATTCTGTTTTGTTCAATGAAGTGAGGTTAATTTTTTTATCTAGAAATTTATTTTATCCTTAAATATAAAACTTATATGTATTTTTAAGTAATTGTTTTCTAATTATAAATGATAAAAATAGCTTCTATTCAAACCAATATTGTTTGGGAAAATCCTAAAGCTAATAAGTTGGAGTACGATAAAATATTTCAATCCATTGAACCTGTAGACTTAATAGTTTTACCAGAGATGTTTACCACTGGGTTTTCAATGAAGACTAAAAACATTGCAGAGAATGATTCTGGAGACACCTTGTTATGGCTGCAAGAGCACTCTAAAAGCCTAGATACTTGTATATTAGGAAGCATACCTGTAAAAGAAAATAATAAATTTTTTAACAGATTATATGCAGTAAAACCAAATGAAATTCGATACTACGATAAAAGATATCTTTTTTCAATGGCTCAAGAAGATAAACACTATTCTAGAGGAGAAAAAGAACTAGTCTTTGAATTAAATGGCTGGAAAATAAAACCATTAATTTGTTACGATTTACGTTTCCCGTTGTGGAGTAAAAATAAATATAAAAATAACGAATTTGATTATGATATCTTGGTTTACGTTGCAAATTGGCCAGCAGTTAGATCTAATGCTTGGACAAGTTTACTCAAAGCCAGAGCAATTGAAAATATGTCTTATGTGATTGGCGTTAATAGAATAGGTCAAGACGATAATCAAATAAAATACAATGGTAACTCTAGAGTTTATGATTTTAAAGGGGAAAGAATGGATGATTTTATGGAAAATAGACCACGAGTACAGATTAATAACTTGGATAAAAGCGAACTAGACTCATTTCGAAGTAAATTCCCAGTTTTAAAAGATGCAGATAACTTTAATTTTGTGATTTAAAGTCCCATTGAATATTACTGGTCCAATTTTTCTTTAATTGTATCACTCCATTATAATCTACTATTGGTTCGGGTAAAACATTCTTTTCAATATTCCCAATTGTCCAATAACCATCCCCATTCAAATCTCCTATAAGCTTTAACTCATAATCACCTGGCTCACATCTAGAAATGGAGTATTCCATCTTCTCTCCCGACAGTCTTAACTCTTTTACTACTTGTTTGTTTTGAATAATCTGAATAATAGATTTTGGATATGGAATATTAAAAATAGTAAGCTCTAGAGTAGATAAATTACTGTTATTAGAAATCATAAAATTTACAATACTAGTATCTTTTTTAGCCTCTTTTATTCCAGTAATACTATTTGGAAGAAGGGTCATTTTATAATTATTTTCCTTGCTTTTTGGAAAAATAGTAAGAAAGTTTTTATTTATTTTAAAAGAAGCATTTATTGGAATTGAGTCTGCAGCTATTTCTATCAATGAAGTATCAATTTCTTTTATGAATTGATTAAACTCAAGTGTAAACTCTTCTTTGGATGTAAGAGTATTGCTCTTTTTTTCTTTGTAAGAAATTTTATTTTCAAGTTCTGATTTAACAACATAAGAGACTCTGATTGTATCCTTAAAATTCTTTCCAGATTTTATTATTAGAGAGTGTTTTGCGAGCGTGTCAGAAAAATAAAAAAGATGCTTAGAACTCATATAATTAGATTGGTAGATAGTATTGGTAGTCAAGTCTGTGACCCTACAAGAATCAACGGGTGTATTAAATTCTAACTCTAGTCTACCAAAATGGTTAAAAGAGTAGTTATCCAGGGATGTTTTTATTTTTGGGCTGTAAGCAATAGTATTTACAACTGTAGAGCTATCGCTCACTAGAATAGTATCTCTGTAAAATCCATGATTCTCAGTTAAGGTATCTAATAGTAAATTGTCATTCTCGTCTTGAAAGCAGTACAATTTATATTCTCCTTTTTTTATGTTGTTAAGTTGGTATTTTCCGTTTTTATCTGTGTAAGTTCTATATGTATATTTCTTGTCATTTGCATTTACTATCCTTATCAATGCGTCTTCAAAAACCTCTTTTTCTGGATACTTCATAATTGTTCCCATAAGAGATCCAGAATCAATTTTTTTACCTGTAGATACTACATAATTAAATTCTTTTATTTTATTTTTTTCAGTAATGTCAGCAATGGAGTTTAGAAATAAGAAAGAATAAGTAGTATTGGTAAAAAGAGTGTCTTCCCAATTTATTTCAATTTTATTTTTTTCACTTGTTACTACTACTTCACTAATTGGAGGATTGGTTATTAATGCTCGTTTACCTTTTAAAAATTGAATATTCTCATTGAATTCTAAATTTATACTAGTTTGTTTCATGTTAACCAAACTCATATTTGAATCCACCATTAAAATTGGAGCTAGGGTATCTTTAGCACCGCCAGTAAGAGAAGTTTGTTGAGCACAGCTTAATAGCAATAGAAGGAATATTAGGTAGAGAAATCTCAAATTATTTGTACTATCAAATTATTAATTAAGCTTAAATTTTTTTCGTCTTCTTCATCAAATGCATTTATTTTATCGTGATCTACATCTAAAATATAAGCAATTTTTCCTTTTTTATTTCTTATTGGAATTACAATCTCGGACTTTGATGCCTCGTTACAAGCTATATGGCCTTCAAATAAATTTACATCTCTTACTATTATTGATTTGTTTTCTTCCCAAGATTTCCCGCAAACTCCTTTTCCTTTACTGATTTTCACACATGCTACAGGCCCTTGAAAAGCATTAAGAATTAAATGGTCTCCCTCCACTTTATA
Organism: Flavobacteriales bacterium; assembly: GCA_038108155.1. Classification (GTDB taxonomy): domain Bacteria; phylum Bacteroidota; class Bacteroidia; order Flavobacteriales_D; family Parvicellaceae; genus MED-G20. The sequence continues at coordinate 20,900 of JAYNHP010000027.1, forward strand.
AAATCCTACCCAAAACCAGTTAAAACGACTCTTTAATAAAGCGGAAATATTTCCTAAATTAGTAAAGGTTGGAACAGAAAAATCTAGGACATTTTCTATGTCAGAAAGAATGTTTTTGTATAAATTAGATTTGTTAGTCATCTCTATAGAATTAGACAAAAATAAGCTCATCTGTTAGAAATGCAATTTTTTTTATTTTTATACATTAATTTTTTTTCATGGCAGGACATAGCAAGTGGGCAAATATAAAGCATCGAAAAGCTGCTCAAGACAAAAAAAGAGCTAAAGTTTTTACTCGTGCAATAAAAGAAATAACTATTGCAGCACGTGATGGAGGGGGAGATTTAGATACCAACCCATCTTTAAGACTTGCAGTTCAAAATGCAAAGGGCGCCAATATGCCGAAAGACACCATTGAACGAGCTATCAAAAAAGGAGTCGGAGGAGAAGGAGCCAATTTAGTAGAAATAACTTTTGAAGGATATGCCTCCAATGGTATTGCAGTATTTGTTGAAGCAACTACAGACAATAATAATAGAACAGTTGCTTCAGTTAGATCTATTTTTAATAAGTATGGTGGTAATTTGGGTACCAATGGCTCCTTGGGATTTTTGTTTGAAAGAAAGGGGATTTTCACTTTAAAAAAAGAAAGTATAGGTGTTGAAGATTTGGAAGAAGTAGAGATGGAGTTGATAGACTATGGTTTGGAAGAATTAACCGAAGTTGACCAAGATGTAATTATTCAAACATCTTTTGATGATTATGGGAAAATGCAGGCGATTTTAGATGAAAAAAAATGGGTAGTAAATAATTCTGAACTTCAAAGAGTTCCTGTCGACACCACAACTCTAGATTTAGAAAGTGCTCAAAAAGTAATGAAGTTAATTGATAAGATGGAAGAAGACGATGACGTTAATGCTGTTTATCACAATCTAGAAATCACGGAAGAATTAATAAATATTATTTAATTCTTTTTGATAAACTCTATCCAAAATTCATACTCTTTTCTAGGTAATGAAGAAAGTAAGGAATTTTCAATTTTTTTAAAATTAAATTTATTTTTGAATAATCCTCTGTATTCTTTTTCAGTCCCCCCAAAGGGAGGACCCTTAATAGCAAATTCTCTATTAAAAAGCAATCCGATTATTTTTCCATTTTCTTTTAGAATTTCGTTAGTTTTTTTCACATAATTTGGTCTTAAGAGTGGATCAATTGCGCAAAAAAAAGTTTGTTCAATTATTACATCAAAAAAAAATGGTCTATTAAGTGAAAAAAAATCACCTATTAAAATTTGTTCTTTTGGAAACAAAGGGCAGATTTCCTTGAACAAGTCAGCGGCTCTACTTGAAAAATCCATGTAAAAAATATTCTCAAAACCGTTTTCAAATCCATATTTCACCTCATAACCTACACCAGCACCAGGAACTAAAAGATTAATTTTTTTATTTTCTTGATTATCAAACCATGCTTTAATAGGCTCAGATATTTTACCTAAGTCCCACCCAGTTTCATTGTTTTGGTATCGAAGATTCCAAAAAGAATTATCTAGTTTATTCTCTTTCATTGATATCCCCTTTTTCAGAAAGTAAAATAGCTAAGGGTCTGGTGTATTCTATTTCTGAAAGGATGATTATAATTACAACTGTAAAAGGAACGCTAACTATCATTCCAGTGGTTCCCCATATTAATCCCCAAAACATTAAAGATAGAATGCTCACTAAAGGACTTATGTTCATAGAGTTTCCCATCCACTTTGGTTCTATAAAGTTTCCAATAATAACTTGAATGGATCCCACTACAAAAAGAATAATTAAAGCAATAGAAAAATCACCAAATTGTAATAAAGAAAAAACAACAGGGAATAATGTTGCTAATAAAGAACCAATGGTGGGAATAAAGTTTAACAGAAATATTAGAAATGCCCAAAATATTGCAAAGTTAAGATCACAAAAATAGAAGACTAAAAAACTCAACAACCCTGTGATAAAGCTAGACATAGTTTTAATCCCTAAGTATTTAGCTACCGACCATTCTATTTTGTTAAGTGTACTGTTTAGCCCATGATAATCGGATCTGGATTCTGATAAAAATTGTTTTAGTTTATGGGAAAAGTTGGTTTCTTCTAAAAAAATAAATATCGTAAATATTAGTATCATTAATGTACTACTTAGAATTTTAGATACTGCATCAAAAAGCATTTCCGCCATACCTGCAAGACTTATTTCTGTATACTGAGTTTCAATGTATGATTGTAAGTCAATTTTAAATTTATTATTAATAAGATTAATTAAAGCTGTTACATTATCATTGTAATCGTGGTGAGAATCTATAATTGATTTAAAACTTGATAAGATAAGTTGGCTAAAGAAATATAAAATAGAAAAAATAAAAATGTTAGTTAAAATTTTTTTTAATTTATCGGGGACAAACTTCCCATAAAAAGGTAATTTTTGAGATACTGAAGTAAAAACTCTAACTGTAAACCACAATAGAAGGGCAAAAATAAATGGTACTAAAATATATTGTCCATAAATTAAAACAGTTATTACACCAGCAAATCCAACTACATATTTTGAGAAAGTGTTCAAATTAAATGATTTACAAGCTAATAATAATTAAATATATTAAATCTAAAATTTAAGATACAAAAAAAGGCCTGATAACAATCAGGCCTTTTGAGTTATTAGAATTAAAGATATTACTTAAGAATCTGTAATTTTTTGGTAGTCATTGATTCTCCAACTGTTAGTACAAGATTGTAAATTCCATTATTTAATGTAGTTACATCAATATTGTAATAATCAAAACTTGAAGCTGAAGTATGATTTCCACTAAATATTAACTCTCCTAGTAAATTATACAAATCGATTTTTATTTCAGAACCCTCAAGTCCTTCAAAAGCTACAGTAGCTGTATTTTCTGCTGGATTTGGGAACAACATTAATTTTGTTGTATTTAACTCTTCAACATTAGTTGCACTAAGGGTAGAGACTGTTGACTGAAGTATTTCTTTAGTTGCGTCATCTTGAATCCAAGTAACAACTCCTAAATTACTAAAGTCTTCAACTGAGTGCTGAATCGTATGGTCAATAGGGTTATTTGCATCAGGTGGTAAAGTGTAAGAACCTTGGAAAGTATGAGAGAAATTCTCAACTACTGTCTGTCCATCGGTTAGACTTCCTAAAGAAAATCCCATTGATCCCGGAACCATTTTCTTCATTACATGAGAAAATTGTGTTTCACCATTACTACCAATATTGTTGTAGGTCATATATTCAAAAATAGCAGAGTATAAAGTTAGAGGACCAGCAAAATCACCAAGTGGATTAATACTTACTGTGAAATCAATTTTTTGACCATCCATTACATGGTAAGATGACAAACTAACAAATGCAGGGTTTGCTATAACAGCATCTATTTGTGAACCTGTTAAACTACTTGAATTTCCTTGCCATACGTTTCCATCTAAAACAAAATCTGGAACTGCATTTACATTGTAATAAGTTCTTCTGTCCCCACCCTCTAACGTATAGTAAGGATCACCAGATCCAGGCCATGACATTTGATATTTTAACATTGAATACTGATCATCAGAATATGCAGCAAGTACAGCTGATACATTTTGGTTTCCAGCTACACAAGGTCCACAAGTAGAACTTGTAAACGACTCCAACATTGGTCTCTTAATATCTCCGTTAGCAAAAACAGTAACAGAACCAGAAGCCATATCATTGCTAGTATCCATATCAGCAGATCCATTAATATTAGTTGCCCATATATCAATGTTATATGTTCCAGCTGAAGGTGACCATGGTGTGCCATGATTAAAGCTGTAATAGTCACCAGTTGCTAATGAAAGACCACTAACATTTTCAGTTACAGTAGCTCCACCATCAATAGAGTAATTAATGTCCATTGATGTTACAGTATTACTTCCCATATTTTGAAGGTCACCAGAAATTGTAAATGGCCCATTAGATAAAATTAGAGATGGAGAAGTCGTCATTGCTCTTCCTGCCATATCAATGGCAGAAGGAGTTGTACATGTTATGGTTAGTTCTATTGGCACATAAGGTCCGCCAACTCCATCTACACAATTCCAAATAGCGTCACCATCAATGTACATAGTAATGACACCTGATGTTGATAGTACAGAAACACCTGTATGATCACCATCAGCACTATATAGTAAGTTTCCAGTATTTCCAACACCATCGTAGAATTCCAAATTATCATACCCCACTTCAGTTTCGCCAGCTGTAATATCTACCGTAATAAAATCACCTGGAGTAGCAGTAGCTGTAAAGACAGTATAGGCATTAGCACCGTAACAATATGGTCCGAACGTATCTCCACAACCAGGCTGCACGAAAGTAGTAGAAATTGTTAATGGTCCAACCCAGTAACTTAAGTCAGTAGCACTACAAACAGCCTGTACGTAAACATCATAGTCTGTACTTGGTGTAAGTCCAGTCATAGAATAAGTGGTTGATGTTACATTGGTGTTAGTACCAGTCCCTAGAGCGAATCCAGTAGCACCATATTCTACATTCCAAGAAGTCTCTGTTCCGCCAGCTGTCCAAGAAATATCAGCAGTTGAAGATCCAACATTTGATGCTGTTAGAGGAGATGTTTGAGGGCATGTAGCAGATTGTCTAATTTGAAAATGATCAATTGCTATATCACTCCAGTAAGAAACGGTTCCGCCAGCATCAACACCAACAGTTGCAGTAAATCTAACCATTGCAGTAGTTGTTAATCCAGTAAGTTGTATAATTTCTTCTACCCACTGATCTCCCTGATCACCAG